>CAYNRD010000564.1:0-1888 GCA_964399515.1 uncultured Mycobacteriaceae bacterium
ACAGTGGGCATGCGCGCCGAGCGGCACTCGATACCGACCATGACCCTGGCGGCCGCGATCGGCGCGGTCGCCATGGCCGTCAGCGTCGCCGGCGGCATCAAGACCGCGCCGGCACAGACGGTGATTGATGACAACGCGCCCACCACCGGCACCGCCCGGGAACGGTCCCGCATGCGCATCCGGCTGGAGATCCCCAAGGATTGCCGCATGGAAATGCCTGGCAACATCAATGAAACCTTGTCGATCATCGGTGACCAGGACGGCAATGCCCATGCGGATGTCACGGTGGGCGATGTGAAAATGACCTGCAACATGCCCTATGAGACGATGATCCGGACCGAAGCCTTGGCGAGCGCCGATCACAACGAACGCATTCCGTTCTCGGTCACCGTCGGCGGTCGGGAATACGGCGCGTTCTATGAGGAGCAAGAGGTCATGATCGAAGAGCTGAGCAGCAACGAATATCTCAGCCTGCATGACAACCTCTTGGGCCAGGAAATGAACGTACGCTTCATGATCAGCGACCAGAAAGAGGGCTACCGCGGTGGCCAAATCGGCGGCGTGTACAAGGGCACCATCGTTTGGGTGGTGCGCAGCAAATAACCGCGCCGCGACGGCCAGCCCAGTCGTTTCGGACCCGATTGCCGGCACGCCAGGCGGCCGGGCCTGGATCCTTGATGCCAAGATGCAACGGTTGGCCAGCCCAGTCCGGACAGCCCCCTTCCGCAAGTCTGCGACATTCTGTATCAGTTTGATTGGGAAACCACCTTCACACGCGGGTCACCAGGCGGCCCGGGGGGATCACCATGATATGCGGTTCATGGCTGCGCACGCTCGCGACGGCGGTGCTGGCCACGGCGGCGATCACGGCCGTGTCCGAAGCCTCGGCACAGGTCTACGAATTCAGCCCAATTTCCACCACCCTGTCCACGTCGGGCACCAATGCCCGGTCGACCTTCACCATCACCAATCCCGGACAGGATCCGATCGCCCTGGAACTGAGCATGTTCCGCCGGGACCTGGCCCTAGACGGGCAGGAGATCCGAGCCCCGGAGGACGAGGATTTCATCATCATCCCGCCGCAGCTGGTGGTTCCGGGCGGCGCCAGCCAGATCGTTCGCCTGCAATGGATCGGCGCCCCCAGCCTGGCCACCGAACAGTCGTTCCGGATGATCGTGCGCCAGTTGCCAATCGATTTCGGCGGCCAAGCCGACGAAGGCCTTCTGATCGACCTGTTGCTGAATTTCGAGGTGTCGGTCTATGTGACGCCACCAAACGCGGCGCCGGAAATCGCCGTGGCGGCGGTGACGCGACCCGCACCCGGGATCGTGAGCGTGGAGCTGGAAAACCGCGGCACGGGCCGGGGGCTGATCGCCGGTGGCACCATCACCCTGTCCGCGGCCGGTACCCGGCTGGTGTTGGATCAGGCTGCCCTGGCGCCCCCCGACGTGGTCGGCACGAACATGCTGGCGGGTGCCCGCCGGCGGTTCGATTTCGCCGTTCCGGGCGGCTTTCCCCCTGGCGCTGCGACCGCCACGATCGATCTTGTGTTGGATCAGATCCTGTGACCGCGTGGGCCAGAACGGCGGCGCTGGCGCTGCTGTTGCTGGCCGCACTTGGCGCCGAGACCGCCCGATCCCAAGCGGAAGCCCCCCGCGAAGCCGGACCGGACCCGGCCCCCGCCGATCCCGCCCCGACCGAACCGGTCCCGGCCCCGAACGGCGCCGACCAACCCTCGGCGCTGGACCTGTACCGGCAGTTGTTCGGAACCGACCCCCCACCCCTGCCGCGCGATCAGTATCCGGTGATCTTCGATGGCCGGAACATCGGCGAAGTCACCATCGCCCCGGGCGCGGATCCGGGGGCCGAGCCGGAGGAAACCGCCGGG
>CAYNRD010000565.1:0-1887 GCA_964399515.1 uncultured Mycobacteriaceae bacterium
GCCAATAACACCGGCCTCAATGGCATCTCCATCGCCGACAACAACATGGCTCCGGGACAGGTGGATAACGCCTTCCGTGAGCTTTAGGCGCAGATGGCGGCGGGCTAGGCGGCCTCCGCACCGGTGAGGTCGCCGTCAACAAGCCGCTGGCCGATCCTCAGTACCTGCGCCTTCCCAACGCGGCTTAGCTCCTTCAACATGGCCTCTAGTTCACCCAAGCGTATGAACTCACCTGCCGCGCTGGTCTTGCCCGGCGGCGGGGTGTAGGACACAGGCAGGCCGGTCTCCTGCGCCGCGAGGCGGGCAGTGCCGCCGAGGATCGAGCGCACCATCCGGCCGTCCTGCTCCTCCTTGCAGCCATTGACAAAGTCGTAGTCGTCCGGATTGGTCGGGTCGCCGTCGCGCCGCAGCTCGGCGAAGATATCGAAGGCGCCCCGGATCTGCGCCTCCAGCCCCGCGGGCGTCGTGGCCACGACATCGGCGAGCTTCCACAGCGCGTCCGACTCCCGATCCGACAGCTCATCCGAGGGATCGACCCCGGTGGCGACCACCTCCCGGCAAGCTTCATCCGCCTCACGCCACGCTCGATAGGCAACAACGGCGGGATCGTCGTCTGCAGGGGCTCCTCCGGCGCCCCGCATACCCTGACGCACCAACCGGGCGCCGTGGATCAGCGAGCCGACATCGCCCTTCACGAGCCAGTCGAGATCCACGCCCCAGCGCTGCGCGAAGTCGAGCACCGGGCCCATCTCTTCGATCTGGGCATCGGTGAGCGCCATGGCGGCTTGGGCCTCGGCCGCCGGCATGGGCTCGGGAAAGGCGATGGTCGGCTTGCTGAAGGTCTCACACACCTGGGCAATGCGCGCGCGGATGGCGTCGTAGTCGGTGGGGCCGGTGACGACGGCACCAGTCGCGATGGCCGGCAGGGCGGTGGAGGTGGCGAGGGCCGCGGGCGCGGCGATGACAGTTCTACGGTTCATGGTGAACTCCGATGTGAAAAGGGATGCTTGAGCCGCGCCGTGTGGACGCGGGCGGGAATGGCCTTGAGGGTGATGGTGGGTCGCGGCAGGCGGGCTGGGTGCGCCCAGATGGGGAGTTCCTTCGCCGCGTTCGGCCGGTTCTATGCACCGACGGAGCCGCCGCCTCAAAGGCAGGGCAAATGGGCGTGGTTTGCGGGCGCGTGGTAGTCAGGTGGTAGCGGGCGACCAGTGCGGGGCGGCCAAACTCACCATAACCTGTTGATTTGGTTGGTGAGCGGGGTGGGGATCGAACCCACGACCAGCTGATTAAAAGTCGGTGGAACAGCCTTTCCTTGGCTTACTCAGTCTTTCGCCTCGAATAAAAAAACAGATCTAAACAGCGTGCAAAATGGAGAAGGTATTCGATCTATCACCTTGAGTTTCGCTGCTTCTCACTGCATTATGCTTACCTGGCGCTTACCTAATGCAGAGTGATCCGCCCATGCCATCCTGTCGTCTGTCGAAGTCGGTCGTGGAGAAGCTGCCTGCCGGCAGTGGCGACGTCGTCTACTGGGATGAGGCATTGCCCGGTTTCGGTGTACGCGTGAAACCGAGCGGCGTGCGCAGCTTCGTGGTCCAGTATCGCTGCAGGCTAAGTGGCCGGTCGAAGAGGATGACGCTCGGTCGTCACGGCCCGCTCATGACCCTCGACCAGGCGCGGCGACAGGCGCGCGGCATCCTTGCCGATGTGATCCGTGGCGCCGATCCCGCGACCGAGGCCCGTCAGCGCCGCGCTCGCCCCCTAATGCGCGACCTCGCCGCCGATTACCTCCAGCGCCACGCTATCCCGAACAAGCGCCCTAAGAGCGTCCGCGAGGATCGTGCCATGCTCCAGAGTGCGATCCTGCCCGCGCTTGGTGCGATGGCC
>CAYNRD010000566.1:0-1884 GCA_964399515.1 uncultured Mycobacteriaceae bacterium
TCTTGGGGGTGTTGGTGGTGTGGTGCGCGGTGGAGCGGGCGGTGGTGTGTCCATGGCGGATGCGCTGTTGGCACCGGTCGCGGCGGGCGCCCCCCTGGTGCATTGCCTGATGAACCCGCTGGCCCTGGACCTGACCGCCAATCTGCTGCTGGCGGCGGGGGCGGCGCCGATCATGGCGCCGTCCGAGGAGGAACTGGCCGACATCCTGGCCGGCGCCGGGGCCCTGGTGGCCAATATGGGCATGCCGGATGAAGGGCGCCTGTCGGCCCTGGGCCTGGGGGCCGCGGCGGCGAACCGGATGGAGACGCCCTGGGTGCTGGACCCGGTCGGTGTCGGCGCCAGCCCCTACAGGCGCCAGGCGGTCGAAGGTCTGATCGCCCTGCGGCCGACCGTGATCCGGGGCAACGCGGCGGAAATCGCGGCCTTGGCCGATGCCGGGACCTCGCCGGTGCCGGGTCGGGGCGTCGATTCGACCGCCGAGACGGACGGCGTCGCCGAGGCGGCGATGGCCTTGGCCCGGCGATCGGGCGCCGTTGTCCTGGTCACCGGCCGTATCGATCTGGTCACCGATGGCGAGCGGGCGGACTCGGTGGCGGGCGGGCATGCATGGATGGCGCGGGTGTCCGGCCTGGGCTGTGCCATGGGCGGCTTGGTCGCCGCCTGCCTGGCAACCGGGGAGCCAGCCCGGGACGCCGCCCTGCGCGCGTCGCGGGCCATGGCCGTGGCGGGCGACGCGGCCGCCCGGCAGACCAGGGGTCCGGGCGGGTTCCGGGCCGCGTTCGTGGATTGGATCCATGCCCAGACCGGCACGGGCGGGCCGGCATGACCGCCCGCGGGTGCCCGGACCTGTCGGTGTATCTGATCGCCGACCCGGCACTGTGCGGCCCCCTAGGCGTGGTCGAGACGGTCCGCCAGGCCGCGGGCCAGGGCGTCACTTGCGTGCAATTGCGGGACAAACGGGGTCCGTCCGACCGGCGGGCGGAGATTGCCCGGGCGCTGGTCGCGATCCTGGCTCCCCATGGCATCCCGCTGATCGTCAACGATGATCTGGACGCGACCCTGGCCGCCGGGGCCGCCGGGCTTCACATCGGCCCGGATGATCTGCCCCCGGCCCGGGCGCGGGCCGGGCTGGGCCCCGGCCGATGGCTGGGGGTGTCCGTGCCCTCGGCGGCGGCGGTCGGCAGCGCCGATCCGGGCATGGTCGACTATGCCGGCATCGGCGCCGTCTATGGCACACAGTCCAAGCTGAAGCATGACCCGCCCTTGGGCATCGACGGGTTCCAACGCCTGCGCGCCCGGGTGCCGATGCCGGTGGTGGCGATCGGCGGCATCGACGCGGCCGGGGCCGGGCCGGTCATCCAGGCCGGCGCGGACGGGGTGGCGGTGATCTCGGCCATCTGCGGCCAGGCCGATATCCCCGCCGCCACCCGCGCCATCGCCGCCGCCGTCGCCGCCGCCCGTGCCGGGACGGCCGGTGACAGCGACCAGCGGAGGCCTCGGGTCACGTCGTGACCCCCGGTTTGTGCCAGCTTGCCTAGGCGCTTTGTGCGGTGGGGGTGTCCTCGGCGGGTGGGGTTAGGCGCAGGGAGGTGATTTGGTTGCGCTGCCGGCGCAGGATTTCAAAGCGGAAGCCGTGGAAGATGAAGATCTGCCCCGGCTGGGGCAGGCGCCGCGCCTCATGCAGGACTAGCCCCGCCACCGTCGAGGCCTTGCCGTCCGGCAGCCGCCATTCGAACCTGCGGTTCAGGTCCCGGATGGTGACCGTGCCGTCGACGATGTAACTGCCATTGGGCTGGGGCCGGACGCCGGCCACGGGCAGGTCATGTTCGTCATCGATCTCACCGACGATTTCCTCCAGGATGTCCTCCAGGGTCACGATGCCCT
>CAYNRD010000567.1:0-1880 GCA_964399515.1 uncultured Mycobacteriaceae bacterium
ACCTTTCCGCATTTCGGCAATGTGGGGGTGAATTTCGAGGATATGGAGACATCCACGCCGGCGGCGCGCGGCCTGATCCTGGCCGCCGACATCAGCCAGCCGTCAAATTGGCGCGCGGTGACCCCGTTGCAGCCCTGGCTGGACAAGAACGGCCTGGTCGGCATCGCGGGCGTGGACACCCGGCGGTTGACCCGGCGCCTGCGGGACGGCGGCGCGCAGAAGGGCGTGATCTGCCACGCACCCGACGGGCGCTTCGATCTGCCGGCCCTGGCGGCCCAGGTGGCGGGCTGGCCCGGGCTGGGCGGAATGGATCTGGTCAAGGCGGTATCCTGCGCCCAGCCCTATCGCTGGCGGGAAACGGGCTGGGATTTGGCCCGGGGTTACGGCCAGCTGGACAGACCCCGGCGGCGGGTGGTGGTGATGGATTACGGCGCCAAGCGCAACATCCTGCGGTCCCTGGCCGGTCGCGGCTGCGAGGTGATGGTGATGCCGGCCACCTCGGACGCGCGCGCCGTGATGGCGGCGGAGCCGGATGGCATCATGCTGTCGAACGGGCCGGGCGACCCGGCGGCGACCGGCGCCTACGCGGTGCCGGTGATCCAGTCCTTGCTGGAAACCGGCATGCCGATCTTCGGCATCTGCATCGGCCACCAGCTGTTGTCCCTGGCCCTGGGTGCCAAGACCCGCAAGATGCATCACGGCCACCGGGGTGCCAATCACCCGGTCAAGGACTTCGCCACCGGCCGGGTTGAGATCACCAGCCAGAACCACGGCTTCGAGGTGATGGCCGATAGCCTGCCGCGCGGGGTGGAGGCCAGCCATGTCAGCCTGTTCGACGGCACCAACGAAGGCGTGGTGGTGCGCGACAGGCCGGTGTTCTCGGTGCAGTATCACCCTGAAGCCAGCCCCGGACCCACGGACGCCGCCTATCTGTTCGACCGCTTTGTGACCGCGATCGACCGGGCGGCCACCCCGTGACGCCCGGACTTTCCAGACGCCGCCGGCAGGCGGCGCCCCCCGTCCCGATGAAAGTGTGAAGGTTCGATGTTGAAGGCGGCGGCGATTGCGATCCCCGACCTGCAGGGCCAACGGGTCCGGGTCAGCCTGGCCAAGGAGCAGGAAGCCAAGGCGATGCTGGAGTTCCAGTTGCGCAACGCCGACCACCTGTTGCCGTGGTACCCGCCGGTGCCGAAGAACTTCTTCGAGATCAGCTATTGGATCGCCTGGGCCAAGGCCGCCAAGATCTACCAGGAAAACGGCAAGGCGCTGATGTGCAACATCCGCCTGAAGGCGGACATGGTCGATCGGGTGATCGGCCAGATCAACCTGACCAACATCCAGCGCGGTGCGTTGCAGATGGGGGTGTTGGGCTACCACATCGACCACGGGGTCGAGGGCAAGGGCCTAATGCGGGAGGCGCTGGGCCTGCTGGTGGAGTTCAGCTTCAAGGAGCTGCGCTTGAACCGGGTCAGCGCCAATTACGTGGTCGGCAATGCCCGGTCCGCAAACCTGCTGAAGCGGCTTGGCTTCGTCGAGGAAGGGGTGGCGGAAAAATACCTGTATGTCAGCGGCGAGTGGCGCGACCACGTGCTGACATCGAAGCTGAACGACCGGGCCGTGCTGCCCCACGAACCCGGCATCGTCCTGGACCCCAAGGAGGCCATGGCCCTGGCCAAGGCGGCCCCGAAGCCGAAATGAGCGGCGGCGGCGCCGGTCACCCCAGCACCGGAACCGCTCACTCGGCGGCGGCGCGGCCCTCGATCCGGGCCGCCGTCTCCGACAACTCGTGTTCGGCCAGGAACTTTTCCGCCTCCAGCGCCGCCATGCAGCCCATGCCGGCGGCGGTCACCGCCTGGCGGTAGATCTTGTCGGTCACGTCC
>CAYNRD010000568.1:0-1868 GCA_964399515.1 uncultured Mycobacteriaceae bacterium
CGCCGCGCCATGCGCCAATCACGGCCGCGACACCACCGGCCAGTCGCCGGGGGCATCACCCGATCACCGGGCGTCGTCCCGGGCAAACCCAAGGACGGCACGCGGGGTTTGACCACCCGCACCCCGACGATCGGTCGGTTCTAGAAAACCCCGATGGCGCGCAAGTCCCGGGCCAGCTGGCTGGGCAGGGCGTCCACCCAGCCACCGGCCCCCAGATCCGGCGGCGCCTTCTCGGCATCCAGATACCGCCAGCCTTGGAACGGGCGGTGGGGCCAGGCCTCGGTCGCGACCAATTCGGGATCGAGCAGGATCACGCAATGGGGCACGCCGTCCTGGTCGTGGGTTTCGTCGAGGCCCAGGATCCGCTGGCGGGCCTGGATCGCGCCCCGGATCACCCAATAGATCGAGCCGCCGTCCAGAACCGTGGCCGCCCGGCGTGGCGCGCGCCGGGTGACGTGATAGGGAACGGGCCGCCCGGCCCAATCGGTCCGGCGGCCCGCTTGCCAGGCCCGCAGGCCCTCGACGCTGTCGGTGCCCACGGACAGTTTGATCAGATGCTGCATGGCGAGTCTCGATCCTTGGGGGACTCCAGACTACCCCCGGCATCCCCGGATCGAAACCCGGGTCAGGATCGGGCCGTGGCCCGAAGGCCATCGATGCTGAGGCCCGGCGCGCCGGTCTTGGCCAGGGCCAACAGGCCGCCGGCGATGGCCAGATTCTTCAAGAAATGGACGTCCTGGCCCGCCTGGCTGAAATCGGTGTGGAAGATCAGCGCCGAGGCCACCGAGAACCCGGCCAGCGCCAAGGCCACCAGGCGGGTCTGGAACCCGGCCAGCAGCGCCAGACCGGCCAGGATTTCAAAACCGATGGTTGGGGCCAGCAGGATCCCCGGGACGCCGAACGCCTCCATATAGGCCTGGGTGCCGGCGAAGGCGGAAATCTTGCCGATGCCGGAGATCAAGAAGATCGCCGCGAGCAGGCCGCGGGCCGGCAGGTCGGTGTATTTGGTCACGTGGTCAAGCATGTCATCCTCCTTGGGGTTTGGGGTCGGGCGGCGGCGGGCCACACCGGATGACCAGGACCCTACTGAACCCGCGTCTGGGACACTATCCGGAAGTTTGGGGACAAATTGTCTCCATTTGGAAACAATACCTCACACGAATCCCAGCATCCGCCACCACAGCACGGTGATCGGCCCCAGCAGCAGAAAGCCCACCGCCGCTACCGGCAGCATGATCCGCGCCGCCGCCCAGGGGCCGATGCCGGCCAGGGCCAGGCCGACCACCAACGGCGGCACCTGATAGGGTAGAAACGCATTGGCGTACCCGGCCACCTGTACCATCACCACGGCCTCGGGCGCCCAGCCGGACGCGGCGGCGAGGTCTGGCACCGCCGGCATCAGCACCACCGGCACGCCCGGGGTGGTGACCGCCGCGGCCAGCACCATCGCCGCCCCGGACAGTGCGAGATGGTTGGCGAGATCGGCCCCTGGCGCCACGGGCAGCACGGCGGACAGGCCCGCGCCCAGGCGGGCGCCCAGATCGGTCTGGGACACCAGGCCACCCACCCCCAACACGCCGGCGATGTAGATCAACGGGCCCGGGTCCAGCCCCTTGGTAAAGCCCCGGGACGGCAGCACGCCGATGCCCGGCAAGACCGCGAGCAGGCCCGCCGCCAGGGCCACCCAGCCGGGCGAGACGCCGTGGAGGGTGTCGGTGACCCACAGCGCCAAGGCCGCCGCCAGGATCACGGCCAGCCGGCCGGCCGCGGGGCTCCAGCCCGGGGCCGGAGCCGGGTCGGCCTCGGCTGTGACCCGGTCGGGCAGCACCAGGACCAGCGCCGCCCACAGCACACCCCCCTTGGCCAGG
>CAYNRD010000569.1:0-1865 GCA_964399515.1 uncultured Mycobacteriaceae bacterium
CGGCGCCCACGCCACGGAGGCGGCGGCGGCCCGGCTGCTTTCCGCGTCCGTTCTGGCCGAAGTGGGCGTGAGCGACGAGGTTGTGCCCGAGCCGATCGGCGGCGCCCATCGCTTCCCCGATCAGGTCATCACGACCGTCGGTGACCGGATCGAAGCGGCCCTGTCGGCCCTGGCCGACCGGGACGGCCCAAGCCTGCGCCAAGCCCGGCGGGACAAGTTCCTGGCCATGGGCCCGGAGCAGATCTAAGACTGACCCCCTGACGTCCCACGCACCGGTCTTGGATGGACTGTCCGATCTCGCCCGGGGCCGCTCAACGGTTACATCTTGCCGTGGCAGTGCTTGTACTTCTTGCCCGAGCCACACGGGCACAGGGCGTTGCGGGAAACCTTGCCCCAGGTGCTGGGGTCGTTGCGGTCGATGGTGGCGACATCGCCGCCCACGGGGGCGCCCACCGGCGGGCGGGGTGACGGGGCCGCACCCTGGTGCTCGGCGGCCGCGCCCGCGACCCCCGCCAGCGCGCCCGTGGCCAAGGCGGCCGCGCCGCCGCCGGCGCTGGAATAGATCTCGGGACCCGGGCCGGGATCGGTCTCCAGCCCGGCCGCTTCCGGCTCGCGCAGATGGAAGGTCATCAAGGACAGGACTTGGATCGCCCGGCGCCGCAACTCGCCCAGCATCTGCTCGAACATGCCGAAGCTTTCGGTCTGGAACTCCCGGATCGGGTCCCGCTGGCCGAAGGCGCGCAGATTGATGCCCTGGCGCAGGTAATCCATGGCCAGCAGATGGTCCTTCCACACCTGATCGACCACGGTCAGCACCAGGCTGCGCTCGGCCTCCTTGAACAGTTCGGGGCCGATATTGGCGGCCTTGGCGGCCATGTGCTCCTTGGACGCCGCGATCAGCCGGTCGGCGATCTCCCGGTCGGCGATGCCTTCCTCCGCGGCCCAGTCATGGACGGGCAGCTCCAGGCCCAACGTGTCCTTGACCTGCTCCTCCAGCCGGTCGATGTCCCATTGTTCCGGATAGGAATTGGGCGGGATCGCCGCCGCCACCATCTCGTCGATCACCTGCTCGCGCATTTCGGCGACCGTGTCATGGATGTCGGGCGCGTCCATGATCTCCCGCCGCTGCTCATAGATGACCTTGCGCTGGTCGTTCATGATCGTATCGAAGCGCAGCAGGGTCTTGCGGATCTCGAAGTTGCGCGCCTCGACCTTGGTCTGCGCCTTTTCCAGCGCCTTGTTGATCCAGGGGTGGACGATCGCCTCCCCCTCCTGCACGCCCAGCTTGGACAGCATGCCCTGCAGCCGGTCGGACGCGAACAGGCGCATCAGATCGTCTTCCAACGACACCAGGAACACCGACCGGCCCGGGTCGCCCTGCCGGCCGGCCCGGCCGCGCAGCTGGTTGTCGATCCGGCGGCTTACATGCCGTTCGGTGCCGATCACGCACAGCCCGCCGGCGGCCACCACCTGCTCCTTCTCCGCCGCGACCTCGTCCCGGATCGCCTGTTCCTTGGCGGCGCGCTCGGCGGGGTCGGTCAGGCCGACGGTTTCCATGGCGATGCGCATCTCGGCATTGCCGCCCAGCTGAATGTCGGTGCCGCGTCCGGCCATGTTGGTGGAGATGGTCACCGCCCCCAGCCGGCCGGCATTGGCGATGATCACCGCCTCCTGATCGTGGAAGCGGGCGTTCAGGACCGCGTGGGGGATCTTGTCCTTGGTCAGGCGTTTGGCGATCTGCTCCGACTTCTCCACCGAGGTGGTGCCGACCAGGACCGGTTGCTTGGCCTCATGGCAGGCCTTGATCTCGGCGATGATCGCATCGTCCTGCTCGGCCATGGGCAGCAGGACCTGATCGTCCTCGT
>CAYNRD010000570.1:0-1864 GCA_964399515.1 uncultured Mycobacteriaceae bacterium
GCCGGGGCGCGGCCGGGCGGGGGGGGGGGCATGGCAATCCTCGATCATGGCGAAGGTTCGGCACCGCGTGCCTTGATCAAAACCCTAGCGGCCGGCTATTGTTCAGAAAAACGAATATATCGAAACAGAGAATTCGGCTATTCTGATATGACGACCAGCTTCGATATCGACGCCCTGCGCGCCGTGCTGACCGGCCTTGAACAGGGCAGTTTCGCCCGGGCGGCCCAGGAACTTGGCCGGTCCCAATCGGCGGTCAGCATGCAGTTGAAAAAGCTGGAGCAGCAGGCCGGGACCCAATTGTTCGTCCGCCGCGGGCGCGGCCTCGCGCTGACCGAGGCGGGGGAAGTCTTGACCGGATACGCCCGCCAGATCATCGCCCTGAACGATGCGGCTGCGCGGGCGGTGGGGGCGGCCGTGGCGCCGGAAACCGTGCGCTTGGGCCTGCCCCAGGACTTCTATGATGATGTGATGCCGGCCGTGGTGCGCGCGTTCGCGGAACTGCATCCAACCGCGCAGGTCACCGTGCGCGCCGGCAACAACCATGCGATCGGCAACGAGATCGAGGCCGGGCGCCTGGATGGCGCCATCGCCTTCTTCCCAATGGCTTCGGGCGGCCGGGGCGAGGTGCTGACCGAATTGCCGATGCACTGGCTGGCCCGCCGCGACGCCGAGCCGCCGCCGGCGCACCTGCCGATCCCGCTGGTGCTGTTCAATCATCCATGCCTGTTTCGCCACGCGGCCCTCACCGCCCTGGACCGGGCCGGCCAACGCTGGCGCGCGGCCTTGACCACCCCCAGCCTGCCGGCGGTGTGGGCAGCGCTGCGCTCGGGCTTTGGGGTTGGGGTTCGCATCGCCCACGGCCTGCCGGGCGATATCGCCGATCTAGGTCCAGGGGGATGTTTGCCGCCGCTGCCGCCGGTGGAGTTGCGGCTGCTGGCGGTGCCGGCGCCGACGCCCTTGGCCCGGGACATGCTGGCGATGCTAAAAGACATCACCCTGGACGTCCTGACCCACCGCATCCCGGCCACGGCGCCGGAGGCCCGATCATGACAGTCGAGATCTGGTTCGACTTCGCCAGCACCTATTCCTACCTGACCGTGGCGCGGGCCGAGGCACCGCTGGCCGACCGGGGCGTGCCGTTCGCGTGGCGGCCGTTCCTGCTGGGGCCGATCTTCCGCGCCAAGGGGCTGGAAACCTCACCCTTCATCGCCGATCCGATCAAGGGCGCGCATATGTGGCGGGACATGGCCCGCCGGGCGGACCGGTTGGGCATCGGCTTCGCACGCCCGCCGATCTTTCCCATGAACAGCCTGCGGGCGGCCCGGGTGATGACGGCCGCCCTGGGCGAGCCCTGGTGCGGGGGCTTCGCCCGGGCGGTGTTCACGGCCCAGTTCGCGCGCGGAGAGGACATTGGGACCGAGGCCGTTCTGGCCGCCGCCTTGAGCGGCAGCGGCGTCGATCCCGACCCGTGGCTGGCCCTGGCGCAGACCGACGCCAGCAAGACCGCGCTGAGGGACCGGACCGACGAGGCGGCCCGGCGCGGGATTTTCGGCGCACCGAGCTTCACGGTCGGGGACGAACTGTTCTGGGGCGATGACCGGTTGGAGGACGCAATCGACTGGGCCGCCCGGACCCATGGTTAGCCCCAGGTGACCCGGTCGCCCCTGCGATGGGCGTTCACCCGCGTCCGCGGCAGGGCGGCGGCGCCGCCGGACCGGGCCTTCACGGTCAGCGCCTGGGAGGTGTAGTCGGCGGACGGGCGGCCATACAGGTATCCCTGGCCGAAGGTGACCCCCATCTTCTGCAGGGTGCGGGCCTGGTGATCCTCCTCGATCTGCTCGCCGATCACCTCCATGCCCATCTT
>CAYNRD010000571.1:0-1861 GCA_964399515.1 uncultured Mycobacteriaceae bacterium
GTTTTCGAGACCGCCCCGTTCGACCGCTCCGGCATCTCTCCACAGGGGTCCGGCGCGTGGGCTAGAACCATTGCCCAGGGACGCCGCGAAGGCGCGGACCGTACCCAAACCCCCATCCCGATGCAAGCGGCCGCAGGGGCCGCGGTGGAGGACACCCCCCATGACCGCCCGGCAACCGCCCGCCCCCTGGGGACCGGACCGCTTCGATACCCCCGAGACCGCGGTGATCCTGGCGTTCTTGCGCCGGATCGGATTGACCATAGACCTGGGCCCCGTGCCCGAAGACGTGGTGTTGCCGGGCATCGCCATGATCCCGAACGGGCTGCGGGTCGATCCGGCCTATTTGCCCTATCCCGGGGACATGTTGCATGAAGCGGGGCATCTGGCGGTGCTGACGGCCGACGACCGCGCCCGGGTGACGCCGGAGATGCTGACCGACATGGGCGGGGAAATCGCCGCCATCGCCTGGTCCTGGGCCGCCTGCCGGCATCTGGACATGGCGCCCGCACTGGTGTTCCACCAGGATGGCTATCGGGGATCCTCCCCCTGGTTCATCGAGACTTTCGCGTCCGGCGCCTATCCCGGCCTGCCGCTGCTGCAATGGATGGATCTGACCCGGGATGGGAGCCGGGCCGCCGAAGAAGGCGTCGCCCCCTTCCCACACATGATCCGCTGGCTCAGGGCCTGACGCCCGGCCGCCAACACCCACACCCACACGAAGGCCATCGCCGCCGTTGACACCCGGGCTGCGATCCGTATAGTGCCGCCCTCGCGAGCGGCGGGTCCGGAGGGTCGGGCCCGCGCTTTTCGTTATGGCACAGGGTGTTGCCGGACAACCACGGTCCGGCCAGCCACCCCACACGGCAAACAGTCGAGCGGGTCATGTTCGCAGTCATCAAAACCGGCGGCAAACAATACAAGGTCGCCAAGGACGATGTGATCACCGTCGAGCGCATCCAGGGCGAGGCGGGCGACGCCGTGACCCTGGACGAGGTCCTGATGCTGGAGGCCGATGGCACCGTCACCATCGGCGCGCCGCGGGTCGCGGGTGCGGCGGTCACCGCCGAATTGGTCGAGCAGGCGCGCGGTGACAAGATCATCGTGTTCAAGAAAAAGCGCCGGCAGAACTACCGGCGCAAGAAGGGTCACCGCCAGGACCTGACCCGGCTGAAGATCACCGGCATCAGCGCCGGCGCCTGACCGGCCGCCCGGCACCGATCCCAATCACGGAGCTTTGAGAGATGGCACATAAGAAAGCAGGCGGCTCGTCCCGCAACGGCCGCGATTCCGAGGGCCGGCGCCTGGGCGTGAAGAAGTTCGGCGGCGAGGTCGTGGTGCCCGGCAATATCATCGTCCGCCAGCGCGGCACCAAGTTCCACCCGGGCGACAATGTCGGCATGGGCAAGGACCACACCCTGTTCGCCAAGTCCGGCGGCCATGTCGCCTTCCGGCGGTCGGGGGCCCGCACCTTTGTGGACGTCGCCCTGCCCGAAGCGGCCGAATAACCCGTCCCGGCCGCGACACCCGGTGCGAAGGGCGGAGCGATCCGCCCTTTTTTGATGCCGTGATGACACCGCCATGAAATTCCTGGACGAGGCCAAGATCTTCATCAAGTCCGGTGACGGCGGGGCCGGCTGTGTCTCCTTCCGCCGGGAAAAATTCGTCGAATTCGGTGGTCCCAATGGCGGCGATGGCGGCCGGGGCGGCGATGTGGTGATCCAGGCGGTCGAGGGGCTGAACACCCTGATCGACTTCCGCTACCAGCAGCATTTCAAGGCCGGGCGCGGCACCGACGGCATGGGGCGGGACCGCACCGGCCCGTCGGGCAAGACCGTGGTGGTGCGGGTGCCGGTGGGAACCC
>CAYNRD010000572.1:0-1857 GCA_964399515.1 uncultured Mycobacteriaceae bacterium
GCCGGGCTCGACCCTGGAGTGCACATTCAACAAGGACATCTGGGACAGCTTCTCCCCGGCGGACCAGACCCTGATCCAAGCGTGCTGCACCGCCGAGAACAACGCCATGCTGGCCGAGTACAACGCCCGGAACGGCGATTCGCTCGACACCCTGATCAACGAGCACGGCGTGCAACTGCGCCGCTTCTCGGACGATGTCTACGCCGAGTTCGGCAAGGCCTCGAACGCGGTGCTGGAGGAGATCGGCGACACCGGCGACGACGTCACCAAGAAGGTGTTCGAGAGCTGGCAGGCGTTCCGGAACAAGGCGGTCAGTTGGACCAGCCTGTCCGATTCCGCCTACGCCAACCAGCGCGCCAAGGCGTTGGGGATCTAACCGGCCGATCGGCCGCGTATCGCGTAAGCGCGCGTCCCCGGGGACTCGGGCGTTCCTGTCCTGTATGTCGGCGCGCCGGGTGCCCATTGGCCCCGGCCGCCCGCGCCACGGCCTTCGGTCCGGCCGGGACGATGTCTTGGAGCGTTCAATGAACGGGCTGCGCTTAACCTCTGGCATTATTTTTGGCATCGGCACCGTCATGACCCTGGCGGCGATCGTGTGGTGGTACGGGTTTTACGCCGACGCGGCCGGGCAACTGAACGCCCTGGCCGATGAAGACTTCCCGGGCGCGATCCGGCTCGACCCCACGGCCGACCTGGGTGCCTTCACCTTCTTCTCCTGCCTGTTCGGCGAAGGCCGACTGTGCCAGGCGCTGTTCAACGCCTGGCAGATCGAGCTGGGCGAACCCTACCACCCGGCGCTGCTGTGGATCGGGGTTTGGCTGATCATCGCGGCTGGCCTGTTGACCTTCGCACTGTCGGACCGGGCCAATGGCGTACTCGCCGCGGTCGCCCACGGCATCGACACCATGAACCAGTGGATCGGCCGCGGGGTCGCCTGGCTGGCGGTGGTCATGGTGCTGCTGCAGTTCACCCTGGTGGTGATGCGGTATGTGTTCGGGCTGGGCTCGATCTTCCTGCAGGAGGGCATGGAATACCTGCATGCCACGCTGTTCATGGTCGCGGCCGGCTACACTTTGCATGTGGGCGCCCATGTCCGGGTCGATATCCTGTACAGCGGGTTCAAGCCGGTGGGCCGTGCGACGGCGGACACGGTCGGGGTTCTGTTCCTGCTGATGCCGGTCACCCTGATCATCCTGTCCGGGTCCCTGCCCTATGTGCTGGAATCCTGGCGGATCTGGGAAGGCTCGACCGAGACCAGCGGCATCCAGGCGGTCTTCCTACTGAAATCGGTCATCCTGGTGTTCGTGGGGCTGATGTTCCTGCAAGGGGTGTCCCTGATGTTCAAGTCGATCCTGATCCGCAAGGGGTTGATGGATCGCATTCCCGAACATGGCGCCGCCCATTGACGGCCCGTACGCCGCCGCCCAGGCGCGTACAGCTCCGCGTGTGCGCGTACGCCCTTCCCTTCTGATGTGAACCGCATCCATGGCCGACATCCTCAATCTCCTCATGTTCCTGACTGTCTGCGCGGTGCTGATGATGGGGTTTCCTGTCGCCTTCACCTTGGCGGGTGTCTCCCTGTTCTTCGGATTGATCGCGTCGATCCTGGGCGTATTCGACTTGAGCTTCCTGGGCTTCCTGCCCAACCGCATCTTCGGCACCATGACCAACGAGGTGCTGATCGCGGTTCCCTTGTTCGTGTTCATGGGGGTGATGCTGGAGAAGTCCCGGGTTGCCGAGGAACTGCTGGTCAATATGGGACGGCTGTTCGGCACCTTGCGTGGCGGCCTGGGCATTTCGGTATCGATCGTCGGCGCGCTCCTGTCCATGACGGGCGCCGTGCTGCTCTTCGCCACA
>CAYNRD010000573.1:0-1850 GCA_964399515.1 uncultured Mycobacteriaceae bacterium
AACGGTTCGGTCATCACATCGACACCGATCAACTGGCCGTTGGCCCGGCGGACGCGCACGCCCCGGTCGGTCGGGGTGATCTCGATGCCGGCCTTGGCCAGGGTCCGCGCCATCGCCTCCAGATGGTCGAGCCGGGCGCCCAACAGCTCCACATCGCCATCGGTGATCGCGGCGGCCATGGCATAGGTGCCGGCCTCGATCCGGTCGGCGATGATCGGATGCTCGGCGCCGCCCAGCCGGTCCACGCCCTGGATGGTCAACCGGTCGGTGCCGATGCCGTCGATCCTCGCACCCATGGCGACCAGGCAATGGGCCAGATCGCACACCTCGGGCTCCCGCGCCGCATTGGCCAGGACGGTTTCGCCCCGGGCCAGGCTGGCGGCCATCAACAGGTTTTCCGTGGCCCCGACAGAGACCTTGGGGAACACGAAGCGGTTGCCGATCAACCCGTTGGGCGCGGTGGCCTTCACATACCCGCCTTCCAGGTCGATGGTCGCCCCCAGGGCTTCCAGCCCGGACAGGTGGATATCGACGGGCCGGGTGCCGATCGCGCAGCCGCCGGGCAGGGAGACCTCGGCCCGCCCCTCCCGGGCCACCAGCGGACCAAGCACCAGCACACTGGCGCGCATCTTGCGCACCAGATCATACGGGGCCACGACGCTTTCGATCCGGCCCGCGGTCAGGTCGATCACCCGGCCGTCCGAGCCGCCCTGGGGCGCGCCGCCGTTCAACTTCAGCCCAACGCCGTGCTGGCGCAACAGGTTGGCCAGGGTGGTGATGTCGGCCAGATGGGGCAGATTGGTCAGGGTCAGGGTCTGGTCGGTCAACAGACAGGCGGCCATCAGGGGCAAGGCCGCGTTTTTGGCGCCGGAAATCGGGATCTCCCCCGCCAGGCGCCGGCCGCCCGCGATCCGTATCCGGTCCATGACCGCCCCCCTTGCTTGGTCCGTGGCGCCGTCGCCGGCCGGGGTCATCTCCCGGCCGAGATCTACCGACGGCTCCTTGTCCGTCACCGCACCCTGTCGTTCCTCGAAATCCATCCTGGTCCCAATCCCTGTCTGTTCTGTGGCCGGTCAGGCATCGTCTGGCCCCGGGCCGGGCGGAGGCGGCGCGGACTCCGGCCGGTCGGGATCGCCCAAGGCCCGGTTGCGGGCCTTGCGGCGGGCCAAATTGGCCCGCAGCGCCGCCGCCTCCCGACGGCGCCGCTCGGTGGCCTTATCCTGTGTTTCGGGCGAATCTCTGTCAGCCATACCGTATGTTGTGCCCAAGCAAGGGCGCTCGAACAAGGCCGGGACTCAGGCGCGACGTCCTTGGCGCGCAACCGCTCGACGGGAAGGGCGCCAAGATCGATACCGCCGTCACCCGCCGCCGACGTGGTGGCACTGGATGGCTGTGGCGAAGACCGCCCGCGCGTCCCGATGGTGTTCCGCAACCGTCGTCATCACGCCCTCACATCCGGTGGGTTCGCGGCGATGCGCCGCCGTCTTGATCGATCGGGCCGAGCGGCGTGCCCCGAGGCGGGGCCGGCGACGTCCTGCGGACAGCCATCACCTACCCACCGGTATGCGCTTCGTTGGGGTTCCACCGGTCAACCCCAGTTTCCACTTGTGAAGGACCGACGTTCCGCGTGTGCCCGTGCGGGCGCCCCCCTGGAGCGACGTGACGCAAGCGTGATCGGATCCCCGCGCAACCCTTGGCGCCGGCGCTGATCCCGCGCTTGCACTCCCAAACCCGCTATGGCAGGTTCCCGGCCTTCTCGCGGCGGGGGGCGCCCAGATCGCCCGCGTCCGGTGTTCGCTGCCGTAGCTCAGGGGTAGAGCACTCCCTTGGTAAGGGAGAGGTCGAGAGTT
>CAYNRD010000574.1:0-1849 GCA_964399515.1 uncultured Mycobacteriaceae bacterium
GCCCCCTCATGGCCCAGGATCGCCGGGAACAGGCCTTCGGGATCGGCGCCGGACAAGGTGAACTCATCGGTGTGGCAAATGCCGGTGGCCTTGATCTCCACCAGCACCTCGCCCGCCTTCGGGCCTTCCAAATCGACGGTCTCGATGGACAGCGGCGCTCCGGCCTTGGTGGCGACGGCGGCACGGGTCTGCATGGCGGTGGGTTCCTTGTGATGGCGGGGCGCGTGTTGACCGCGACGCTAGCATTCCGCGCCCGGATCGAAAGCCCTTTCGCGGCGGGTTCTGGCGGATTTCCGGCGCGGGGCCCCTATTCCGCCAGCCAATCCTCGATCAGGCGCCGGGCGATGCTGTCGGGGCGCGGTAGGGTGAACGCCCCCGAATCCCAGGGCAAGTCCCGGTCAAGACCGCGCAGGAACGCCTTGGAGTACCAGCCGGCCTCGGCGATCTCCGCCTCCTCCAGCATCAGATCGGTGTTCAGCGCCCGGGCGGTGAATCCCACCATCAAGCTTTGGGGGAACGGCCAGGGCTGGGAGGAGCGGTAGCGGATATCGGTCACGCGCACGCCAACCTCCTCGAACATCTCCCGCTCGACGGTCGCCTCCAGGCTTTCGCCCGCTTCGGCGAACCCCGCCAGGGTCGAATGCATGCGGCCGGGAAAGCGCGGGTTGCGGGCCAGCAGGCATGCGTCGCCATGGGTGATCAGCACGATTACGGCGGGATCGTTGCGAGGGTAGGCGCCGGCCCCGCAGGCGGGATCGGTGCAGCGGCGGGCATGGCCGGCCTCCACCGGCATGGTTGGCGCGCCGCACACGCCGCAGAACCGGTGCCGGGCGTGGAACCAGGCCATGGCCCGGGCGTAGGCGGCCCAGGCCCCCTCCTCGGGCGGCAACAGGCTGCCCATGCTGCGCAGGTCCACGAACACGCCCGTGGACGCGAACGGCTCGGCCGATTTCGGCTCGTCCAGGTGGGAGACATCGACCGCCACATGGGCGATGCCGCCCTGCACGCCCATCAAGGCCGGCGTGCCGGGATGGTCCCGCCACTGGATCAGACTGGCCGACAGCGCGGTCAGGCGCGGGGCGTGGCGGGGGCCGGTGATCAGGGTCTTGCCGCGCCATACCGGATGCACGCGGGTTTCGGTCAGGCCCAGCAAGCCTTCGAACCAGCCCTGGTCCGCCCGGCGCTCGGCCGCCCGGTCAAAGCCCACCGGGGTCAGGTGCAGGCTGTCATAGAAATTCGGTGGCATGGTCCCCCGGCATGGCACAAAAAAAACGCCCGGCACCATACGGCACCGGGCGCTTTCGGCGAAACCTCCGCTTATTCGGCGGCGACGGCCAGGTGATCGACCACCTCGCCCCGGCCCGGGTAGTTCTTGGACAGAACGAAGCCGAGGGCCTGCAGGATGGCCGCGAAGTCCGGCCGGGCGAACGGCATGGTCTGGACGGAGGAGAAGTACAGGGTGCCGTCCGGGCGGACCAGGAACAGGCCCGGCTCGACGAACAGTTCCGGCTCCTCGATGCCGATCGAGGTCTTGCCGATGCCGCCGGAGATGAACAGGCCCCACTCCCGGCCCTTTTCCAGCGACAGGCCGTAACCGATGGTCAGGTTCGGCAGCTTCCAGTCTTCCTTGGCCTTCTCGGCCCGCTCCTTGGAATCGGAGGACAAGGCGATGACCGACACGCCCTTTTCGGCGAATTGGTCCTGCTTCTTTTCCAGATCCAGCAAATAGGTCGAGCAGATCGGGCAGTGCTGGCCGCGATAGACCACGACCATGGTGAAGTTTTCCGGCTTCTGATCGGCCAGGGTCCACACGTCACCGCCGACGGTGGGCATGGCAGGGCCGCCGACG
>CAYNRD010000575.1:0-1846 GCA_964399515.1 uncultured Mycobacteriaceae bacterium
GGCGCCTGACCACCCAGCCGGTGCCCGAAACCCTGATGCTGATCGCGGGCCGGCGCCGGCGGCGCAATGACGGGCCGGTCAAGTTCCTGTCATCGCGGCTGTGGAACGGCACCCGCCGCTTCCTGCTGAACGACGACACCACCGATGCCGGCTGCGGCTTCAAGGTCCTGCGCACGGGCTTGGTCGCGCGCTTGCCGCTGTTCGACAGCATGCACCGGTTCCTGCCGGCCCTGGCCAAGCGGGCCGGCGGCACGGTGGAGGAAATCTGGATCGCCGACCGGCCCCGCCGGCACGGCCGGTCCAAATACGGCACCCTCGACCGCCTGCTCCGCGCCGGCCCCGATTTGCTCGGTGTGTGGTGGCTCCGCCATCGGGGATCGTTTCCGGACTTGCTGGACGACGACAAATCCTGATTGTGCTGGGCCGAGAGGTTACCGGCTTTGGTTAGGATTCCCGCACGATGCAAATATTCGGTTTCGCGGTCGACTGGTGGACGCTCGTCGGCTTTCTGGGGCAGTTGATGTTCTTCAGCCGCTTTTTGGTGCAATGGTTCGTCTCCGAACGGGCGGGGGAAAGCGTCATCCCGGTCGCGTTCTGGTATTTCTCCATCGCCGGTGCGGTCATCACCTTCATCTATGCCTATGTGCGCGCGGATCTGGTGTTCGTGGCCGGCCAGGGCCTGGCCATGGTGATCTATTCCCGCAACCTGTACTTCATCTTCCGCAAAAAACGGCGGGAGGCTGCGGCTTGACCGCGGTGGGCCGGTGGCTGCTGACGCCCCAGGGGGTGGTGGCCGCCTTGACGGCCTACTGCCTGGGCCATTTCGCCCTGCGCTTTGCCCTGGCGCCCGGTTTGGGCATTGATGATGCCGAACAGGCGCTGTTCGGCCAGCACCTGGCCTGGGGGTACAAGTTCCGCCAGCCGCCGCTGTTCACCTGGGTCGCCTGGGGGGCCTTCCAGGTGCTGGACCCGGGCCTGTTGGCCCTGACCCTGCTGCGCTATCTGCTGCTGGGGGTTACCTTCCTGGCGTTGTACGGCACCGCGCGCCGGGTGATCGCCGATCCGGGCGTGGCGGCGCTGGCCGCGTACAGCTATCTGGCGCTGTACATCTTCGCTTACTTCTCCCACCACGATCTGACCCATACGGTGATGCTGTCCGCTGTCCTGGCGCTCAGCCTGTATGTGGGCGTGCGCACGGTCCAGGAGGGGGCGGTCTGGCAGTTCGCCGCTTTGGGCCTGCTGATCGGCCTGGGCTTCCTGTCGAAATACAACTACGCCCTGTTCGTGGCCGGTGCCGGGCTCGCGACCCTGATCCTGCCCGACATCCGGGCCCGGTTGCTGCGCCCCGCCCTGGCCTTGACCGTCCTGTGCGCGGCGGTGGTCATCGCCCCGTATGCGCTGTGGGCGTGGGACACGCGCCTGTCCTTCCTGGCGGAGGCGCTGGTGATCGTCCAGGCGGACGCCGGCGCCGGGGGGGTATTGGGCGCCGCGCAGACCCTCGGGGACCTGCTGCTGAAGGCGCTGTTGTTCCTGCTGCCGTTCTTGGTGCTGCTGCCCTTGGCCCTGCCGGGCCTGGTCGCCCGGCGCGCAGCGGCCCCGGCCACGGCACCGGACCTGCGCCGTTGGCTGCTGGCCCAGGCCGCCTGCGGGCTGGCCGTCCTGGCGGTGATCGCCCTTGCCACCCAGGCGGGCGAATTCAAGGAACGCTGGTTCCACCCGATCCTGCTTGGGCTGCCGGTCGCGCTGTACGCGCGCCTCGACCGCATGAGGGTCTCGCCCCGGCGCGTGCGGGCGGCGGGAGCAATCCTGGTGACCCTGGTCGGCGTGGCGGCGACCGCGCTCTCCG
>CAYNRD010000576.1:0-1843 GCA_964399515.1 uncultured Mycobacteriaceae bacterium
GGTCGAGTTCGAAGGGGCCAAGGACAAGGTGATGATGGGCGCGGAGCGCCGGTCGCTGGCCATGTCCGAGGAGGAAAAGAAGCTGACCGCCTATCACGAGGCCGGCCACGCCCTGGTCGCCATGCACGAGCCGCAGTCGGACCCGGTGCACAAGGCGACCATCATTCCGCGCGGCCGGGCGTTGGGCATGGTCATGCGCCTGCCCGAAGCGGACCGGCTGTCCCTGCGCCGGGACAAGTGCCTGGCCGATCTGGCCGTGGCCATGGGCGGGCGCATCGGCGAGGAGGTGAAGTTCGGCCATGACAAGGTGTCGTCCGGCGCGTCGGGTGACATCAAGATGGCCACCGATCTGGCGACCAAGATGGTCACCGAATGGGGCATGTCCGACAAGCTGGGCATGCTGCAATACGGCGCCAATGAGCAGGAGGTGTTCTTGGGCCACTCCGTGACCCAGAAGAAGAACATGTCCGAGGCGACCGCCCAGGTGGTCGATGAGGAGGTGCGGCGACTGGTCGATGATGCGTTCAACCGGGCCCAGGCGATCATCACCGGGCATAACGACCAGTTCGAGAAAATCGCCCAGGGCCTGTTGGAGTACGAGACCCTGAATGGGGATGAGCTGAAGGCGCTGCTGCGCGGGGAGGACATCATCCGCCCCGACCCCGAGGACGAGCCGCCGCCGCCGCCCAAGAAGCCCAGCATGGGCAAGCGCGCCTCGGTGCCGTCGGGCGGCGCCCGCCCCGTGGGGCCGGAGCCGGCCGGTACCTGACGCCGGCCCGGCACCCGCCCGGTCCCGACCCGGAAACCCGGCATGCCCCATGCCGGGTTTCTGTTTTGGCCGCCGCCGGCCTGGCGCCGGTCTGGGATCACCTGATGGCGGCGGTGGGCGCATGGCGTTGCGCCCAGGCCCGCATGCTTTCAAAGATAGGTTTTCCGTTCCCGCGAGGCCCCGGTGTCGTCTGCAGCCGTTCCGTCCGTTCGGGTTGGTCCCCAGCCCCAGCGCCCGCCCGCGTCTTGGCCGGGCCTGTTGGCTGCCCCGCCGATCCTGATGGGCGTGGTCAATGTCACGCCGGACAGTTTTTCCGACGGCGGCGATTTCCTGCGCCAGGATCTGGCGGTCGAGCACGGCCTGGCCCTGGCGGCGGCGGGTGCCGCGGTGATCGATGTGGGCGGGGAATCCACCCGGCCCTATGCCGAGCCGGTGCCCGTGGACATGGAACTGGCCCGGGTGCTGCCGGTGATCCGGCGCCTGGCCGCCGACGGGCTGACCGTCTCCATCGACACCCGCCATGCCGCCGTGATGGCGGCGGCCCTGGACGCCGGGGCCGCGATCGTCAACGACATCACGGCCTTGGCAGGCGATCCGGACAGCCTGGGCGTGGTGGCCGCCGCCGGCTGCCCGGTGGTGCTGATGCACATGTCCGGCACGCCGCGCACCATGCAGGTGGCCCCCCGCTATGACGATGTGGGGGCGGAGGGGGCCGACCACCTGGCCGGCCGCATCGCCGCCTGCGAGGCCGCCGGCATCGACCGGGCGCGGATCGCGATCGACCCCGGCATCGGCTTCGGCAAGACGGTCGCCCACAATCTGGAGCTGTTGCGGGGGCTGGGCCGCTTCGCCGCGTTGGGCGTGCCGGTGCTGGTCGGCACCAGCCGCAAAAGCTTCATCGGTGCCCTGGCCGGCGGCGTCGGCCCCAAGGACCGGTTGGCCGGCTCCCTGGTCACGGCGGTGCACGCGGCCCGGTGTGGCGCCCAAATCCTGCGCGTCCATGACGTGGCGGAGACGGCCCAGGCCTTGGCGGTGGCCGGGGCCTTGGAAGGGGTTTCGAGCGAACGTTGATCC
>CAYNRD010000577.1:0-1838 GCA_964399515.1 uncultured Mycobacteriaceae bacterium
GCACCACTTAGCCCCCGGGGTGCGATGTCCGCCAGAGTCCTTGTCGTCGATGACGTGATGCCGAATGTGAAGCTCCTGGAAGCCAAGCTGACCCGGGAGTATTTCGACGTCATCACGGCATTCAATGGCGCCGAAGCCCTGGAGAAGGCCAAGGCCGAACGGCCGGACATCATCCTTCTGGATGTCATGATGCCCGGCATGGACGGCTTTCAGGTCTGCCAGGCCCTGCGTGCCGACCCCGCCTGCCGGCACATTCCGGTGGTGATGGTCACCGCCCTGTCCGACACCGCCGACCGGGTGCGCGGGCTGGAGGCCGGCGCCGATGACTTCCTGACCAAGCCGGTCAACGACATCGCCCTGTTCGCCCGGGTGCGCTCCTTGGTGCGCTTGAAGATGATGATGGACGAATGGCGGATCCGGGAGAACGCCTCGGGCGAGCTGGGCGTGATCTCCGGCACCACCACCGAATGGGACGAAGACCCGACCGCCGCCACCGTGATGGCGGTCGAGGACAGCCCGGTGGACCTGGACAAGATCGTCGCCACGCTGACCGGCGGCGGGCATGAGGTCGCCGCCACGGCCAGCTGCGTCGAGGCGCTGCAGATGGCCGCGGCACGGGAGTTCGAGCTGATCGTGGTCAGCCTGACCCTGCTGGAGGAGGACGGCTTGCGGCTGTGCAGCCAATTGCGCAGCCAGGAAAGCACGCGCCAGACCCCGATCCTGCTGCTGGTCGATGATGGCGACCTGCAGCGCACCGCCAAGGGGCTGGAGCTGGGCGCCAACGACTACCTGATCAAGCCGATCGACCGGAACGAGCTGACCGCCCGCTGCCGGACCCAGATCCGGCGCAAGCGCTTCCAGGACCGGTTGCGGTCCAATTACGAGACCAGCCTGTCCATGGCGCTGACCGACAGCCTGACCGGGCTGTTCAACCGCCGGTATCTCAGCGCGCACCTGTTGCGGGTGCTGGAACGCATGCGGGAGACCAAGAAGCCGGTGTCCTGCATCCTGTTCGACATCGACCACTTCAAGCGCGTCAACGACACCTGGGGCCACGCGGTGGGCGACGAGGTGTTGAAGGAGATCGCCACCCGGGTCGCGCGCAATCTGCGCAACTTCGACATGGTGGCCCGCTATGGCGGCGAGGAATTCGTGATCGTGATGCCGGACGCGCCGGTGGAGGCGGCGGCGATGGTGGCCGACCGGCTGCGGCTGCGCATCGCCGACATGCCGTTCCAGGTCTCCGGCCCCGCCGGCCAGTTGGACATCACCATCAGTTTGGGCTGCGCCACCGCCCATGAGCCCGACAGCGCGCCCGACGACCTGATCCGGCGCGCCGATGAAGCGCTGTATCAGGCCAAGCGCACGGGCCGGAACCGGGTGGTCGTCGATGGCAGCGCGCCGGACCAGGAAACCAGCCTGTCCGCCAGTTGAGCGGGCAGGGCCCAGCGCCAGCTTACTTGATCTTCGCTTCCTTGAAATCGACGTGGCGGCGCGCCTTGGGGTCGTACTTTTTCATCACCAGCTTTTCCGTCTGGGTCTTGGGATTCTTTTTGGTGACGTAGAAGTAGCCGGTGTCGGCGGTGCTGACCAACCGGATCTTGACGGTGCTGGGCTTGGCCATCGGAACGGTTCCTGTGTCTCGGCCCCGGGGCCGGGTGAATGCGGTACGGCCGATCGGGACGGCCCCGTCGCACGCGAGCGCGGGAAGGTACTCAGCTTGCTGGCATTGTCAAGCCCGGGCGGGGTCAAGCCCGGCGGGCGGCGCGGTGTTCACCCGGGCCGGTGGGCCAGGGTGTTGCGCGGCGCCGACCCGACGGCGGCGTTGTACAGGATCT
>CAYNRD010000578.1:0-1831 GCA_964399515.1 uncultured Mycobacteriaceae bacterium
GTGCCGTTATCGATGACGATCAGCGGCGTGCCATGCTTGTCGCGCGCCGCCACCGCGTTGACCAGACGGTCGGCACCGGCCTCGGACGGGGTATCGATCTTGATCTCGATGCCCAGTTCGATGCCGGGCGCGCCGATCACCATCGGCTGGCAGCCGAAATGGTCCCGGCACAGGCCGATCAGATGGAAGGTCGCGCCCGGCACCACACTGGCGATGATCGCCGCCGTGATGTCCGAGGAGTTGAGCCGGCCCAGGGCCATCAGCTGCATCAGCCAGACCGCGTATTCATCGGCCGTGCGGTGGGCGCGGGTTGAAATGCGCCAATGGCCGCGCATCTCCTCCCCGTCATAGACCGCGAAGACGAAATTGGTGTTGCCGGCGTCGATGACCAGCAGCATGGCTCACCCCGCCCCCGGCGCGACCAGCACCTCGCCCGACGCGATGCGGCGGGTGCCGCCATCGGGCAGGTCCAGTACCAGGTGACCGTTCGCGTCCAGGTCCCGGAACCGGCCGGTCAGCCGGGCCTGGCCATGGCCGGTGGTGACCAACTGGCCCAGATAAGCGGCCCGGGCCAGCCAATCGGCGCGGATGCGGGGGGCGGGCTGGCGAAGGCGCGCGCCCAGATGGGCGGCCAACGGCGCCACCACCGCGTCGGGCGCCGGCGCCGGCGCCAGTTCGGCGATGGCGGTGGCCCGCAGGCCGTCTGTGGTCACGGGTGCCCTCGCCAGGTTCACCCCGATGCCGGCGACCAGCCAGTCAAGCCCGCCGCCCGGCGCCGGCTCCGCCTCCAGCAGGATGCCGGCGATCTTGGCCTCGCCCACCAGCACATCGTTCGGCCATTTCAGCCGTGCGGTGCCTGGTGCCGTCAGGCTGTCGATCAGATCGGCCGTGGCCAGGGCCACCGCCAGCCCGGCCCAGCCGGCGCCGCTCGGCTCACGGACGTGGCGCAGCACCACGCTCAGGAACAGGTTGCCGGGCTCGGACACCCAAGCCCGGCCCAGCCGCCCCCGGCCGCTGGTCTGGCGGTCCGCCGTGACCACGGCGCCATGGGGCGCGCCCGCCCGGGCCCAGGCCTTGGCGTCGTCACTGGTGCTGGCGGTGGTGGCACGGTGCTGGATCGGCCAGCCGATGCCACGGGGCTCGCCGTCCAAGGAGGCCGCCGTCAAAGCCCGCTCACCCCGCGAAGGAGAAGGACTGCGCGGCCCAGGCGGCGGCGTTGGTCAGCGCCGCCGGCGACAGGATGTACAACAGCGTGAAGCCGCCGGTGACCGTCATGATCGCCGCCATGTCCCGGCCGATCGGGTGGTCCATGGGCTCCACCGGCTCATCGAAATACATGAACTTGATCATGCGGATGTAATAGAAGGCCGAGATCACGCTGGTCAGCACCCCGAAGATCGCGAGCGCGTACAGCTCCGCCTCCACGGCGGCCAGGAACACATACAGCTTGCCGAAGAACCCGGCTAAGGGCGGGATGCCGGCCATGGCGAACAGCAGCACGGCCAGGGTGGCCGCCATCATGGGATGGGTGGTCGACGCCCCCTTCAGATCCTCGACCTGCTCCAGCGCCCTGCCGCCCGAACGCATGGACAGGATGCAGGCGAACACGCCGGCGTTCATGGCCAGATAGATCGCCATATAGATCAGCACGCCGCGCACCCCGGCCTCGGACCCCGCCGCCAGGCCGACCAGGGCGTAGCCGATATGGCCGATGGAGGAATAGGCCATCAGGCGCTTGATGTTGCTTTGGTTCAGGGCCGCGAGCGCGCCCAGGGTCATCGAGCCGACCGAGACCAACACGATGATCTGCTGCCATTCGGAGATCAGCGGC
>CAYNRD010000579.1:0-1821 GCA_964399515.1 uncultured Mycobacteriaceae bacterium
CGGTAATTCCGCAACCTGGCCGACACGGCGGAACTGGGCACCCGCAACATCACGGTGGCCTTGCGCCGGTTGCGCAAATTCGCCCGCACCGGTGCCGCTGAGGAGCTGGATCTGGACGACACCATCCGCTCCACCGCGTCCAAAGGCGGGCTTTTGGATATCAAGATGGTTCCGGAGCGGCACAACGCCGTGAAGGTGCTGCTGTTTCTGGATGTCGGCGGCTCGATGGACGATTTCGTTCGGGTGACCGAAGAGCTGTTCTCGGCCGCCCGCAGCGAGTTCAAGCACATGGAGTATTTCTACTTCCACAACTGCGTCTATGAGCAGGTGTGGAAGGACAATCGGCGCCGGCACGCCGAACGGATCGACACGGCCGAGGTTCTGCGCACCTTCCCCCATGACTATCGGGTGATCTTCGTCGGCGACGCCACCATGAGCCCCTATGAGATCAGCCATGCCGGCGGCAGCGTCGAGCATTGGAACGCCGAGCCGGGGGCGGTGTGGCTGCAGCGGATCCTGGACGCCTATCCGCGCGCGGTATGGCTAAACCCGACCGCGTGCGCGTCCTGGCGGTATCATGCCTCCTTGACCATGATCGAGCGGCAGATGGAGGGCCGCATGCATCCGTTAACCCTCGAAGGGTTGGATGCGGCCATGCGGGACCTGGGCCGGTAATGGACCCACAGCCGGCTGGAGGAGTTCGGGAAAATCAATCAACTGGCTGAGTTATCCCCGTTCTTGTTCCAATTCCGAGTCGGCTCATTTTTTTGCGCAAACTGTCAAGGATTCGTTTTCTTCCCCCTGGATAGGCCGAATCGCCTGTGCTAGTGTCCCGACCGGCTGGCGCTAGGAATATTAACTCGTATTTTCCCGTAAATACGATATCCACAAGATTAAGATCCTAATCGCCACGAAACCCTGTTGTCATCATCATACATGTCGTAACCTCACGTCGTACAAACACAACATATCGGGTCCCGCACTAGACGTTCGGCGGGGCTTGGACAATGCGGCAAATCCGAGGCGTGCGGGGGAGTGGGTCAATGAGTTGGACCGAAGAACGTGTCAATCTGCTCAAGCAGTTGTGGGGTACCGGCAAGAGCGCCAGTGAGATCGCCGAGATCCTGGGCGGCGTGTCGCGCAATGCGGTGATCGGCAAGGCGCACCGGCTGGGCCTGTCCGGCCGGCCCTCGCCGATCAAGCGCAAGAAGCAGCCGGCGGCGGCGGCCAATGGCGGCACCAAGCCGGCCCCGGCCGCCCGCGCCGAAAGCCGGCCGGCGCCCGCGCCGAAACCGCCGGCGCCAACCCCGGCCCCGGTCCGGGCGGTCGCCCCCCGGCCAGCGCCCGCCGACATCCCGCCGCCCGCCGATGGCGGGGCCACCATCTTCAACCTGACCGAGCGGATGTGCCGGTGGCCGATCGGCGATCCCCGGGACCAGTGTTTCCGGTTCTGCGGTCGCAAGACCCATAACGGTCTGCCCTATTGCGCCGAGCACGCGGCGATCGCCTACCAGCAGCCGAAATCCAAGCAGCGGGACGAAGATCGCAAGGCCGGCGCCAAGGCCGGCTGACCCACGCGTTCGGCGGCAAACGAAAAGGGCGCCCCCTTGCGGCGCCCTTTTTTGCTGTCGTCCCCTTGGGCCGCTTTAGGCGTCCATGGCCTTTTTCAGGCCGGCATCCAGGCGGGCCAGGAAGTGGTTGGTGGTCAGCCAGGGCTGGTCGGGGCCGATCAGAATCGCCAGGTCCTTGGTCATATGGCCGCTTTCCACGGTCTTGACGCAGACCCGTTCCAGGGTTTCTGCGAAGGTGACCACGTCGGGC
>CAYNRD010000580.1:0-1818 GCA_964399515.1 uncultured Mycobacteriaceae bacterium
AGGCGGCGGTGGTCGCCGGCAATGTCGAGGTCAGCCAGAAGGTGACCAACAGCCTGAATCCTGCCTAGGGCGTGCTGGCGGCGGCGCAGGGCACAAGGAACAACCTCACCTTCGGCGACGCCACCTATCACTAATATGAGACCATCTGCGGCGGCATGGGTGCCGGGCCCGGCCTTGACGGCCAGTCGGCGATCCACACCCATATGACCAACTCCCGCCTGACGTATCCGGAGATCCTGGAGTTGCGCTATCCGTTCCGGCTGGAGCGGTTTGAAGTCCGCGCGGGCTCCGGCGGTGCTGGCCGCCATCGCGGCGGCGACGGGGTGCGGCGCCGGATCCGGTTCCTGCAGCCGATGACGGCGGCGATCCTGGCCAACCATCGCCGGGTGCCGCCCTTCGGCGCCGCGGGCGGCGGCCCAGGCGCCTGCGCGGCCAATTGGGTCGAACGGGCCGACGGCACCAAGGAGACGCTGAGCGGCACCGACAGTCGGGATTTGGCCGCCGGGGATGTGTTCGTGATCGAAACCCCGGGCGGCGGCGGCTATGGGCCGGCCGGGTGACTGCCGTCTTTTCGACACCGCGGGGCCGACTATGGCAGGATCAACCATAAAACTGTTTCGGGAGGGTGGGCCATGACCGCCTATGGAGTAGCGCCGCAGACCGTGCCCCGGGCCGCCGTGCCCCAGATTCTGCTGGATGGCCTGCGCCAGCGCCTGGGTGACCGGTTTGTCACCGGGGATGCCGTGCGCGCCCAGCACGGCAAGGATGAGAGCTACCACGCCTCGGTGGCGCCGGATGGCGTCGCGTTCTGCCACAGCACCCAGGAGGTGGCGGACATCGTCACCCTGTGCGCCCGGCACCGGGTGCCGGTGATCCCGTTCGGCACCGGCACCGGCCTGGAAGGCGGCGTGGCGGCCCTGGCGGGCGGCATCTCCATGGACCTGTCCGGCATGAACCGGGTGCTGCGGGTGGACGCCGAGGATTTGGACTGCCGGGTGCAGGCGGGCGTGACCCGCAAGCAGTTGAACGCCTTTCTGCGTGATACCGGCCTGTTCTTCCCGATCGACCCCGGCGCCGATGCCTCGATCGGCGGCATGGTGGCGACCGGCGCCTCGGGCACCAATGCGGTCCGCTACGGAACCATGAAGGAGGTGGTGCTGGGCCTGACCGTGGTGACGGCGGACGGGCAGGTGATCACCACCGGCGGCCGGGCGCGGAAAAGCTCCGCAGGCTATGACCTGACCCGGCTGATGGTCGGCTCCGAGGGCACGCTGGGCATCGTCACCGAGGTCGGGTTGCGGCTGTTCGGCATTCCGGAGGCGGTCTCATCGGCGGTGTGCCATTTCCCGACCGTGGACGCCGCCGTGCAAACCGTGATCACCACCATCCAGGCCGGCGTGCCGATGGCGCGGATCGAATTCCTGAACGCGTCCGGCATGGATGCGGTCGCGCGCTATTCCAAGCTGGACTACGCCGCCAAGCCGACCCTATTCTTTGAATTCCACGGGTCCGAGACCGCGGTCGCCGAACAGGCGGAACTGGTCGGCGCCATCGCGGGCGAGTGCGGCGGCGAAGGGTTCCAATGGGCCAGCCAGGCCGAACAGCGGGCCCAGCTGTGGCAGGCGCGCCATGACGCCTATTACGCCAGCCTGGCTTTGCGCCCGGGTGCCAGTGGCATGACCACCGATGTCTGCGTGCCGATCTCCCACTTGGCGCGGGCGATCGCCGATACCGAGGCCGACATCGCCGAAAGCGGCCTGATGGCCCCCATCGTCGGCCATGTCGGCGACGGCAACTATCAAGTCGTGTTCCTGATCG
>CAYNRD010000581.1:0-1807 GCA_964399515.1 uncultured Mycobacteriaceae bacterium
CGGCCGGGGTCACGATCTCGTCCGTCATGGGGGTGCCTGTGCCATGGCGTCGCGAAGGGCCGTCGAGACGGCCCGGCAATGGGCGTTATAGGGCGGTGAGGTGCGAAACCCAGCCTCGCGCGGGAAGGGCTGGTCGATGGTCAGGTCGGCGGTGATCCGGCCGGGCCGGGGCGCCATGACCAGCACCCGCCCGGACAGATAGACGCTTTCAAACACGCTGTGGGTCACGAACAGCACGGTGAAGCGCTGGGCGGCGAACAGGGCTTGCAGGTCCTCGTTCAGGCGGGTGCGGGTGATCTCATCCAAGGCCGCGAACGGCTCATCCATCAGCAGCACCCGGGGCCGGGTGACCAGCGCCCGGGCGATCGACACCCGCATGCGCATGCCGCCCGACAGCTCCCGGGGGTACACCTCGGCGAAATCGGCCAGGGAGACCTGCTCCAACGCCGCCATCACCCGGTCGGCGTCGCCGGGGGCGAGCGGCCCGGCCAGGCGCAAGGGCAGGAACACGTTCTCCCGCACGGTCGCCCAGGGCATCAGGGTCGGCTCCTGGAACACGAAGCCCAGATCCGGCCGCCCGGCACCGGCTTGGGTCCCCGGCCCCGAAATGGTGCCCGCGCTGACCGCGCTGAGCCCCGCGATCAGCCGCAAGACCGTGCTTTTGCCGCAGCCGGACGGGCCCAGCAGGCTCACGAAGCTGCCGGGCTCGATCCGGAAGGAGACGTCGTCGATCGCCAGGGTGCCGTTGGCGTAACGCTTGGACACCCTGTCCAGGGCGATGGCCGCGTCGGCCGGGGTCGGGCGCGTGGGCCGTGCGGCTGCGGCACCCGGATCGGTCACTGGGTCAAGGACGCCTTGATGTCCAGCCCATGGCCGGCATTGATGAACTGGGTGGTGTACGCCTTGGACAGGTCCAGGTCCTGGGGGTACAGCCCGGCGCCGATGGCGATGTCTGCGAACTCCCGCCAGCGGGCGTCGGTCATGGCGCCGATGCCCTGGTCCAGCGCGTCGCCCGAATCCAGAATGCCGAAGGATTTCAGGCTTTCGACGCCAAAGGCGATCTTATCGGGGGTCATGTCCGGGTTGGCGGCCATGATCAGCGCGTCGGCGGCGGTCCGGTCCCCGTACAGGTAGTGGTACCAGCCCTCGATCGTGGCGTTCACGAAGCCCTGGACCGCTTCGGGGTTGTCCCGGACCATCTCCCCCGGCACCAGCGCCATGGAACTGTAGGTTGGGTAGCCCTCATCGGCCAGCAGGTACACCTCCGGCTCGACCCCGGCTTCCCGGACCAGGAACGGCTCCGAGGACAAATAGCCTTGCTGGATCAGGCTGTCATCGGCCAGCCAGGCCGCCATGTTGAAGTTGTAGCCGAGGAACCGCACCCCGAAGTAGCTGCGGGTGACGGCGGTCTGCATCGACGTGTCCATCATCACGCCGATCGTGGTGGAGAACGATCAGGCGCTGGACGACCTGAATCGGCCGTACCGCCAGCGGCTGCGCCAGCTTCGCGAGGGGCTCGGCTGGTCGGTGCGCGAGCGTCTGGTGGCGCATCCGCGTCTGGTCGTGCTCCAGGGGCACCTGCACGTGGACGAGGAGCTGCGCTTTGGCCCGCAGCGCTACCTGATGGGCGGGGCCGTCTGCGGGCGCTGGTGGCAAGGCGCGAACCACGGCACGCCCGAGGGCTTTGGCCTGCTGAGCGTGTCCGACGCGGGCGTAGCGTGGGAATACCGGGCGCTGCCGTACTCGTTCGAGGGCGCCTGAGGTCCAGGCCGTTCGTCTGCGGGCCGGACCATCGCCGGAGTCGATC
>CAYNRD010000582.1:0-1801 GCA_964399515.1 uncultured Mycobacteriaceae bacterium
CCGTTGACAGCGCCACCATGATGAACTAGGGGCTGGAGGTGATCGAGGCCGCGTTCCTGTTCGACATGCCGTCCGAGCGGATTGATGTGCTGGTCCATCCGCAGTCGATCGTCCACTCCCTGGTCGAATATGAGGACGGCTCGGTCCTGGCCCAGTTGGGATCGCCCGACATGCGCACGCCGATCGCCCACACCCTAGCCTGGCCCCGGCGCATGCCGACCCCGACCGAACGCCTGGATCTGGCGGCGATCGGGCGGCTGGAGTTCGAGGCGCCGGACCCGGACCGGTTCCCGGCGCTGACCCTGACCCGCCAGGCGCTGTTGGCCGGCGGCACGGTGCCGGCGGTGCTGAACGCCGCCAATGAGGTGGCGGTGGCCGCGTTTCTGGCAGGGCGGATCGGCTTTCTGGACATCGAGCGGGTGGTGGCCCAAACCCTGGACACCTTGCCGGGCCAGCCGCTGGGCGATCTGGAGGATGTGTTCGCGGTCGATCTTGACGCCCGGCGCACGGCCACAAACTTGCTGTAAAGATTTGTCGTCGTATCGTCCCTCATATGCCCCGGCGGCGGGGCCCGAACCACGGTGCCGGTTTCCATGGAATTGCTCTATTACATAGCCATCTTCGCGGTGGTGATCGTTGTTTTGGTGTTCGTGCACGAATACGGGCATTACTGGGTGGCCAAGCGGAACGGTGTGAAGATTGAAAGCTTCTCGATCGGGTTCGGGCCGGAACTGGCCGGGTTCACCGACCGGGACGGCACCCGCTGGAAGCTGTGCCCGATCCCCCTGGGCGGCTACGTGAAGATGTACGGCGACGCCGATGAGGCCTCGACCGGCCCCAGCGTCGAGGCCGCCCAGATGACCGCGGCCGAACGGGACCAATCCTTCTTCGCCAAGACCGTCGGCCAGCGGGCGGCGATCGTGTTCGCCGGGCCGGCCGCGAATTTCCTGTTCGCGCTGGTGGTCATGGCGATCCTGTTCACCTTCGCCCCGCACCCGTTCCCCAAGGCCGAGGTCGGCGGCGTGGCGCCCGGCAGTGCCGCCGAACAGGCCGGCCTCCTGCCGGGTGACCGGATCACCGCCGTCGATGGGGTCGCGGTCGGCCGCTTCTTCGAAATCGCCGTCGCCATGCGCGCCAACCAAGGCGAGCCGGTGTCGATCGCGCTTGAGCGGGACGGGGTGCAAGAGACAGTGGTGGCAACCCCGACGGCGCGCACGGTCGAATTGGAGGACGGCTCGACGGCCGAGACCTATGTGCTGGGCGTGTCCGCCCCCACCGAAGCCCTGGGGCCGATCGACGGCACGGTCGCCAGCGTCACCGAATTCTGGAACATCTCGGCGCTGACCGTCTCTGCCCTGGCCGGCATCATCGCCGGCGGCGACGGGGCCGAGGATCTGGGCGGGCCGATCCGGATCGCCCAAATTTCCGGCGATATCGCCACCGTCGGCATCGTGCCGTTCGTGTGGCTGTTGGCGGTGCTGTCGATCAATCTGGGCCTGATCAACCTGTTCCCGATCCCGATGCTGGACGGCGGCCACCTGGTGTTCTATGCGGCCGAGGCGGTGCGCGGCAAACCACTGTCCGATCGCATCCAGGAATACTCGTTCCGCATCGGCCAGGCCTTGATCCTGCTGTTGATCGTCTTCGTGTTCTTCAACGACATCCGCAACCTGAACCTGTTCTGACGGCCAGGCCCGGGGGCACAGCCGGCTGCCCCCGGGCCGGGCGTCCCCGGTGGATAGGGCAGGCCGCTGTTATTACCCCATTGACGTTATGTTATAACATAACCAAGTGGAAGGAC
>CAYNRD010000583.1:0-1793 GCA_964399515.1 uncultured Mycobacteriaceae bacterium
TGGTCCAGCGCCAGAACAGGGCGGCCCGTTCGGATGCGGTCCCCCGATCGACGATCTGCTCGGCCTCCCGGTCGCCGCCGTAGCGGAGCACGCCCAGGATGGTGGCCCCGTGCATGGCGAACAGCAGCGCCGAGCCGTACAGGAACACGATCGAGAAGGCGTGGAACGGGTTCCAGAACAGATTGCCCCACTCGATGGAGAAATTGTTGGTCCAGTCCAGATGGGTGAAGATCCCGAACGGCACCGCGTGGTGCCAACTGCCCATGGCCACCGGCCGGATGAAGCCCAGCACCAGATACAGCCAGATCGCCGAGGCGAAGGCCCAGCAGACATGCAGCCCCAGGCCCAAAGCGATCGCGCGCCGGTACATGCGCACCCACCACAACAGGATCGAGGCGGTAATGAAGAAGCCGGAGACCAGCCACCAGCCGCCCTCATCCATGGGCGGCAGGATCGCCAGGCCGTGTTCGGCCAAGGGCGGGTCCAGCGACAACCAGAAGAACTCCCGCACGAAAAGCACCGGGTTGTAGTTCACCTGGGCCAACATGTTGAAACCGATGATCACGAAGCCGATCGTAAAGGTGATCAGCGAGGCGACCCCCAGGAAGCCCAGATAGATCGGGCCGATCTGGGCGTTGCCGATCTTGCCGATCAGATAACTCCAAAACGGTTGATCCTTGGTGCGCTCGGGTTGGTCTTCCGCGGGCAGGTCGATGCCCATATGGGGCGGTCCGACCACTTGCACCCGGTTAAAGATGGTTTGAAATCCGGCCATTGTCCTCTCCTTGGCCCAGGCTCCCGCCTTGGGGAGCCTGGTTTCGCCCTATTCCGTCAGTTGCCAGCCCAGGTGATGGTCTCGCGAATGAACTCCCACCACTCGATCCAGGAGCCGGCATAGATCGGCGGACCGCTGATCATGATGCAGGCGGCGCTCCAGAAGCCCGACGACAGGGCCAGGAACAGCCCCAGCCGGTGGATGCCGAGCGGGCCGATCGAGTAGCCGATCGTGTCGCGGAAATAGGTGTCCTCATGTTCGGAGGACTTGACGCTCTGGCCCTTCTGCGGGTTGACCGCCGACAGCACCAGCCCGCCATGCAGTGCCAGCGCGAAGCAGGTGGTGAAGAAGAACGCGATCGCCAGCATGTGCAGCGGGTTGTAGTGGAAGTTCCCGTACTGATATCCTGTGAACCACACCCAGTTCAGGTGGCTCCAGATCCCGTAGGGGAAGCCGTGGCCCCAGGCGCCCAGCATGATCGGGCGGAAGATGTTCAGGCTGGCGAAGGCCAGGATCGCGAAGCTGAACGCCACCGGAACATGGTAGCCCATGCCCAGTTTTCGGCAGATCTCCACCTGTCGCAAAGCCCAGGAACAGAACGCCCCCATGGCCACGATGGTGATGATCTGCCACAGCCCGCCCTCATCCAGGGGGGCCAGGCCCAACTTGTAGTCGATCGAGGGCGGGTTGATGCTGATCAGCCACGGGTTCCAGGTCGGCCCCAGGGCCGCGCCGTAGATGATCAGTGCTGTGCCGACCACCGCGAAGAAGATCGTCGTGATCCCAAAAAAACCGACATAGAACGGGCCGAGCCAGAAATCGAACAGATCTCCCCCGATCAATGTGCCGCCCCGAATACGGTACTTCCGCTCGAAATTCAGCATTGCCATGGCGTTATCCTCTTGCTCCGTCCGCATGGACCCCGTCCGGTCCAGGCCCAGCCGTCACGGTCCCCGCTCAGCCCCGAGCGAAATCCCCCCTCGCGATCCGAAGTGACAGTCTAATTTGACAGTCATTA
>CAYNRD010000584.1:0-1790 GCA_964399515.1 uncultured Mycobacteriaceae bacterium
ATACCGACGTGGTGCCGACCGAGGGCCAGGATTGGGACTCCGACCCGTTCACCCTCACCGAGCGGGACGGGCGCCTTTACGGCCGGGGCACCTGCGACATGAAGGGCTTCAGCGCGATCGCGTTGTCCCTGGTGCCCGAGATGCTGGCCGCCGGCCTGAAACGGCCGATCCATCTGGCCCTTTCCTATGACGAGGAGATCGGCTGCCTGGGGGCGCCGCACATGATCCGGGCGATGGCGGGCACCATCCCGGACCCGGCGGCGGTGATCGTGGGCGAGCCGACCATGATGGAGGTGGTCACCGCCCATAAGGGCATGGCCGAGGGCATCGTGCGCGTGCGCGGGCACGAGGTGCATTCCAGCCTGTATCACACCGGCGTCTCTGCGGTGATGCAGGCGGCTCGGCTGGTGGACTGGTGCCGGCTGCAAACCGCCGAGAACGCCGCCCGGGCACCCCATCCGGACAGCGCCGAGGCGGCCGGGTTCATCCCGCCCTACTCCACCCTGCATTGCGGCCAGTTCCAGGGCGGCACCGCCCACAACATCATGGCCAAGGATTGCTGGTTCACCTTCGATATCCGGGCGGTGCCGGGGGAGAAGGCCGGTGATTACGTGGACCGCTTGCGCGCCCGGGCCGGGGAGATCCAGGACGAGATGCGGGCGATCGAACCCGCGACCGGGGTCGAGATCGAGGTGCGCGCCGACGTCGATGGCTTGAAGCCGGAGCGCCAAGGCGCGGCGGAGGCGCTGGCCCGGTCCCTGACCGGCGACAACGGTGATCACGTGGTCTCCTACGCCACCGAGGCCGGACAGTTCCAAACCGATGGCGGTTGGTCGACGGTGGTCTGCGGGCCGGGTTCCATCGATCAGGCGCACAAACCCAATGAATTCCTGGCGCTGGACCAGGTGGCCGCGGGCACCGGCTTCTTGCGCCGACTGATCGCCCGGATGGCGCAATGAGGCCGGCTTGGGGCGCCGCTCGGCGGCCCCGAACCCCGCCACATGCACCCGATCAAGACTTGAAGAGGCAGTCGGTTATGAAATCCTGGAAGTTTGTGCTGGCGGGCGCCACCGCCCTGGGCCTGATCGCCACCGCGGGCATGGCATCCGCCAAGACCTTCAAATGGTCGTTCCAAGGCGATGTCCAGTCGCTGGACCCCCATGGCCTGAACGAAACCTTCACGCTGGGGTATCTGGGCAATGTCTATGAGGCGCTGGTCAGTTACGACGCGGCGTTGCAGGTGCAGCCGGGCCTGGCCACCGCGTGGGAGAACACCGCCCCCACCCCCTGGATCTTCGAACTGCGGGAGGGGGTGCCCTTCCACAATGGCAACCCGTTCGCCGCCCAGGATGTGGTGTTATCCTGGCAGCGGTCCTTGACGCCCGGCTCGGACGTCAAGGGTTTCGGCGCCAAGATCGCCGAGATCGAGGTGCTGACCCCGCACAAGATCCAAGTCACCACCCCGTCCCCGAACCCGATCCTGCCGCGCGAGTAGGTGTTCCTGTACATCATGGACAAGGAGTGGTCGGAGGCCAACGGCGCCACCGAGGCGACCAGCCCCGCCGCCGCGGACCAGACCGCCACCTTCGCGGCGCAGAACGCCAACGGCACCGGACCGTTCATCGTCGTCGAGCGCCAGCCCGACGTGCGCTCGATCTTCACCCGTTTCGAAGATTACTGGAACGCGGACGGCATCAAGACCAACGTCACCGATGTTGAGTTCACCCCGATCGGCCAGGCCGCCACCCGGGTCGCGGCGCTGATTTCGGGGGAGCTGGATCTTATCTACC
>CAYNRD010000585.1:0-1788 GCA_964399515.1 uncultured Mycobacteriaceae bacterium
TGGTGCGCCTTGGCGGAGTAACCTCGAACCACGTGTTTGACATTATGACCAATTGGGGCCGGGTTTTGGAGAGCCAAGACGCGATCGAAGAATATCCATAACGCACAATATATCTTGACCTCGCGCCCATAGCGCCATAGTTTCCGAAATGCACAGTCCAGAAACTGTGACTTGAGACCGCCCGGGCACCGCCCGAGGCGGATTTTTTGTGCCATTTCGACGGCCATCCCCAGTCCATTCCGGAGACAACGCCATGGGCTTCAACCCGTTCCAAACCCTGTTCCGCACCGCTTTCGGTCGGGAGTCGGCCGAACTCGACCGATCCGGCATTCCGCGCCTGGACAGCACCGTGGGCCGCCACGCCCTGACCCACCCCTACGACACCCTGACCGTGTCCACGGGACTGGCCGCACTCGGCTACCACCCGCCGGATGCACTGACCGCCATGCCCTACGCCGAAGCCGATCTGGACCAGTCCGTTCGCGCCTTTCAAACCGACGTCGGCTTGAAGGTCGATGGCGTCATCAACCCCGGCGGTCCCACCGACCGAACCTTGCGCGCGACCGTGCGGGAGGCAGCGCATCCCGCGATGCTCACACACCTGTCCGGGCAAGGCGTCAAGACCATCGTCGGCGTCAAACAGCCGCAAACCGTGCAAGCATCACCGGGTGGCGCGCCGCTTCGACATGATCAGTGGCCCGCTGGTGAACCGCCGGAGCTGCCCACATACACCCCGCCGTTCCGGCACGGCGCGCGGGAAAACGACGGCATGATGCAGATCCGACCAGCACCCCGCTCAAGACCTGACCTGCCCAATGTCGACATCCCCCTGCATCCGGGCATGGACGGGTTCATCGACGATTCATTCATGCACGACTACATGCTGGCCAGATCTTCCAGTCTGCACGGCGCCAAGGGCTTACGCCTTCTGGGCAATGAATTGGCCAGGAACCCGACCCCGGGACCGGATCGGCCCGCAACGCTCGGTGGGACACACAACGATGCCGGTCCGGCAAGAGTTCCAGGCTGGATGCCAGGCATCGGCTCACAGGTCATCACCGACACAAACCAAGTGTATTCCTTTCGCATACCATCAAACGATCCCCATCGCTCGGATACCATTGTCAACTACACGGACGACCGGGATCATCTGCTGGCCGATGGGTACGTGTTGCGATACGCACAGATGTATCCAAATGGTGATATCGAAGTGGTTACCGTTGGACAGGGCGATAATGCTTGGCAAGCTCAGAGAAATCCTATTAGTGGCACTATCGAGCCAATCACAGACCAATTGTGGCATGATAACTTTGATGAGATCGAAAAACAGGCACGGCAACGATACTACGACCCGCAGCGCCGAAAAACATTAAACTACGAATAAAACGCCTATATACGGGTTTTTAGGCGGATAGTAGCGCAGTCGAGCCCAATTTACGCCCAATTTCGCTGCTTTTCTTTTCCGATCGGATATAATGAACATTTTGCGAATTTCTGATTTACCTGACAATCACAGAAAATAAAATGTACTGGTCCATAGCAACAATATGATAGGCTTGGTTGCACCATTTAAGCACATCTCCCGCTGATACCTGAGCCCATGGATCAGAACCGATCCATGAGCCATCCTCAGGCATCCAGCGCCCGCTCCGCGTGACGGGCTCTCGGGGCCAACCTCACGGAGACGGTCGCGCCGTACAAACCCTAAGAGCCTGACCCGAAAAGAGTTGAGTGGTTTCAGTGGGTTGTGATTCTGTCCGGTTGCCAGACTGGACGGAGCCGCAAATG
>CAYNRD010000586.1:0-1782 GCA_964399515.1 uncultured Mycobacteriaceae bacterium
GGACCGTGAGGGGCAACGTCACCGAAAGTCCCGGGACGGAAACAGGGCCTTGGCCTGCTCGCGGGGGTGGCGGGCGCGGGGTTTGGGGGGCAAGCCCGGGGAGACGGGCACCGGGCGCTTGGCTTCGTCTTGGATGCCATGGGTTGTATCCATTTGTCCAGATGCAGCGTTCAACCCACCCAAATCATCCATCAGGGGCGAGCAGTCCTCGACAGCGCTCGCAATAATATGAACAACTGATCCTTCGCGTTGCAGACGGCCGCGCACGGCCAGCAGCCGGGCCGACATCACTGTCTTGCGGTTGGCCTCGAACAGTTTGGGCCAGATGATCACGTTGGCGACGCCGGTTTCGTCCTCGAGCGTGACGAAGATGACGCCCGAGGCGGTGCCGGGGCGTTGGCGGGTGACCACCAGGCCCACCAGGCGCACGGTGGCGCCGTCCCGGGGGGTGGTCTGGTCGGCGCAGGCCAACAGCGGCTCCCGGGCGGCGCGGGGGTCTTCCGCCGCCAGCCACGCCGCGACCCGGGCGCGCACCAGGGCCACCGGATGGGCGCGCAAGGACAGGCGCAGGCTGACGTAATCCTCATACACCTGTTCGCCCAAATCCATCTCCGGCAGGGTCACAGGGCCTTCCGCCACCCCCTCCCCGTCCAGGGTGGCGAACAGCGGCAGCGGCGCCGGCGCCGTGATCGCCCGCGCCGCCCACAATGCCTGGCGGCGGTCGAGCCCGGTTTCGGCGAAGGCATCGGCTTCGGCCAACCTGGCGAGCGCCCGGGGGCCGACCCCGGCCCGGCGCCACACCGCCGCCACATCCCGGTAGCCATTGCCGCGGGCGGCACAGATCCAGGCCGCGTCCGCCTCCGCCAGCCCCTTGATCTGCCGGAAGCCCAGGCGCAGGGCGTGATGGGTGCCGCGCGCCGGATCGCCGCCCGGGCACGGCTCCAAGGTGTTGTCCCAAAAGCTGGCATTGATGCAGACCGGCCGCACCGCCACGCCATGGGCGCGGGCATCCCGGATGATCTGGGCCGGGGCATAGAACCCCATCGGCTGGGCGTTGAGCAGCGCGCAGGCGAACACCGCCGGGCCGTGGCGCTTGATCCAGCTGGACGCGTAGACCAAATGGGCGAAGCTGGCGGCGTGGCTTTCCGGAAAGCCGTAGCCGGAAAAGCCTTCCAGCTGGGCGAAGCAGCGCTCGGCGAAGGCTTGATCATAGCCGCGCGCCCGGGCCCCGGCCAGGAACCGTTCCTTGAACTTGGCGATCGTGCCCGGCCCCCGGAAGCTGCCCAGCGCCCGGCGCAACTGGTCCGCCTCTCCGGGATCGAAGCCGGCGACCACGATGGCCACCCGCATGGCCTGTTCCTGGAACAAGGGCACGCCCAAGGTCTTGCCCAGCACATCACGCAGATCGTCCGAGGGAAAATCGACCGCCTCCTCCCCCCGGCGGCGGCGCAAATACGGGTGGACCATGTCACCCTGGATCGGCCCCGGCCGCACGATCGCCACCTGGATGACCAGATCATAGAATTGGCGCGGGCTCATGCGCGGCAGGAAGTTGATCTGGGCCCGGCTTTCCACCTGGAACACGCCGACCGTATCGCCGGCGCACAGCATGTCATAGGTCTCCGGATCCTCGGGCGGCAGGCTGGCCAGCGTGTAGCGCACGCCGTCATGGGCCGCGATCAGGTCGAAGGCCTTCCTCAGGCAGGTCAGCATGCCGAGCGCCAGCACATCGACCTTCATCATACCCAGCACGTCGATGTCGTCCTTGTCCCATTCGTTCAC
>CAYNRD010000587.1:0-1782 GCA_964399515.1 uncultured Mycobacteriaceae bacterium
CCCCGCGGGGGGGCCAGTGGATCAACCGCCGCTCTGTGCCGTCGCTGTTCTTCCCGATCGGCGGCACCATCGAAACCCACCTGATCGACATCGGCTTCATCGGCCCGGAGCGGGCCGGGGTGGTCACCGATGACCCCGGGGCGATCGCGATCACCGAGGCCGGCCCGGACCCAGCCGCTCGCCCCGGCCCGCCCGGCCGGCCCTGCCCGCGCTGCGGCAGCCCCAGCCTGGTCCGCATCGAAGGCTGCGACACCTGCCAGGCCTGCGGCTTTTCCCGCTGCGGGTAACGGGGTGCGAGCGCTTACAGGCGGGCCAGCAGCTCGGTCTTCTTGGCGGTGAACTCATCCTCGGTCAGCGCGCCGGCATCGCGCAACGCCGCCAGCCGCTCGATCGTGGCCAGGATGTCACCACCGCCGGGCGCGGGCGCGGGCGCTGGGCCCAAGGCTGTCGGCGCCGCGGCTGGCGGGTCCGGGGCCGCCGGCTCCGTTGCCTGATCCGGCGGCGGGTCCCATGGGGCCGCGGGTGCGGGCGTCGTCTGTGCCTGGCCCTGGCCTTGGGTTTGGCCCTGCCCTTGGGTTTGGCCCTGCCCCTGCCCCTGGATCGGGCCTTGCCCTTGGCCGGCCCGGGGCAGGGACGCCAGGGAAAACTGCCCGAACTGGCTGGAGAAGCTGACACCCATATACGGGTCGTCCGGGCCGGATTGCTGTTGGCTGAAGCCGCCGATCTGATGGTCGCCCGTGTCCAGGATCACGACCCCCGAACCGCCACCCGCGTCGACCGCCAACCGGCGGGAGGCGGGGAAGTAGGCATAGCGCACCTGGTTCTGGCCGCCGATCGCCGCGGGCGTGCCCAGCTCCGGCGGCCACCAGGCAGCCCCCGCGATGGTTTGCGGCCGCTCGAACAGGGTGGCGCGGCCCAAGGCGTTCGACAGCTCCCCACACAAATTCTCCACCCGGGCCGCCAAGCCGTGGTTGAACATGTCGCCAACCATGGTCATGCCGCCGGCCATCCATTGGCCGGAGCCGCCCAGTTCCGGAATGTTGAACTGGGCCATGGTGCCGCCGCCATTGGCGACCGCGCGCGCCATATGCTCGACCGCGTCTGTCGACAGGCCATGGCGCGCGGCGACATCCTGGATCACCCGGCGCCCGTCTTCGGTCAGCGTGCTCATGGTGGGGGTGGCGTCCTCGTGCCAAATGCGACCCCAAAATCACAGCCGAGGGGGGTCTGTTCGGGCTCCCGAAATCGCCGAAGGAGCACAAATACCCTAGCAGCCCGTGCCGCCCCGCACCAGTTTCGCCAGCCGGTGCAAACGCCGGTCAGGTATGCCCAGCTCATCCAGGTGCTGGACGGTCGCGAACAGGTACTCTGTGTTGGCTCCCACCGTGCCGACCCCTTGGCGGATCATCTTGACGGTTTGCGTGACATCCTCGCCCGGGTAGTACTGCACATGCTCCCGCCGGGCCACGAAGGTCCACAGCCGGCGCCGGGTGCCGGCGGGCTTAGGTCCGGCGCCGGCCGTGGCGCCGTCCGGCCACAGGGTGGCCTGGCACATCCGCGGCCGGTACACGCCGGAGATCATCTCCCGCTTCCACAGGTAGTCGGCGACCCGGGGCGCGATGCCGGCCGCCACCCGGTAGGCGATGCCCCGGCAACTGCCGCCCCGGTCCAGGCCCAGGACCGGGCGGGGCCGGTCCTGGGTACCGCGTTATTGGTTGTAATAGTTGAAAAAGCGCCGGTGGAAGCCGTGCAGCACGGCTTCGAACCGGTCCAGATAGTCGA
>CAYNRD010000588.1:0-1781 GCA_964399515.1 uncultured Mycobacteriaceae bacterium
TGTCACGGTCATGCGGACGTTCTTTCTGGGTCAGGTGCCGTGCCGGACCTACCGGCGCGTCACCTCCGCCGAGGAGGGGGAGGAGGCGTTTCGCGGCCTGGGCTGCCGGCTGGACGATAGCGGCTGGCGCCTGAACGAGGAGCCGGACACCGCCCCCGCGCCAGCACCCGCCGCCGCCCCGGACGCCCCGGCACCAGCGCCCGCGCCGCCGCCCGCGGCCAGCGCGCCGCCGCCCGAGCCCCGGGTGGTCCGCCTGCCGCCCTTGCGCCCGATTCCGTTCAGCCTGCCGGACGAAACACCGTTATGACCCAATCCGATCCCGGCCAGACTGGCTTCCCCGCCGCCCCGGACGGCTTCGAGGCCCGAGCGCTGGTCGCGCGCCGCCATGGCTGCGCGGTCCTGGATGCGATCGAGACCGCCACCGGCCGTCGGGTCGCGATCAAGGTCGCCCATGGCACCGGCGGCGCGGGTGCCGATGCCGCGACCGGAGCCGCCGCGCTGGCCCGGGAGGCGGAATTGTTGTCCCAGGCCGCGGGCGCCGGCACGCCCGTGCCGACGGTGGTCGGCCTGTTCGGCCGGCCAGCACCGGCCCTGGTCACCGGCTGGGTCGAGGGGCAATCGATCCTGACCGCCATCGCCGGCGGGGCGGCCGAGGATGTGGCGCGGCTGCTGGCGGATGTGGCCACGGCGGTCGAGCGCCTGCACGGCGCCGGGCTGGTCCATGGCGATTTGAAACCGGACCATTTGATGATTGGCCCCGATGGACGGCCGGTGCTGATCGACCTGGCCAGCGCCGTCCCCCGGGAGCGGGCCGCCGATGCGGCCTTCGCCGACACGGTTGGGGTCAGCCCTGGCTATGCCGCGCCGGAATGGGCCGATCCGGCGATCGAGGCCGGACCGGCGGCCGACATCTATGCCCTGGGGGCGGTGGGCTATCGGCTGATCGCCGGCATGCCGCCGCCGGCGGCCGGAGACCGCAAGACCGGCCGTGCCCTGGCCTGGCCCCAGGCCGCCAGCCTGGCCGCCCATGCCCTGATCATGATCCTGGACCAGGCCCTGGCGCTGGACCCCACCGACCGGCACCCAAGCGCCGGCGCGCTGGCCGAGGCGCTGATGGCGGTGCTGGGCGATCCGGAAGCGCCGACCGTGCGCATCCGCGTGCGCCAGCCGGCCGATCCGCGCCGGTTCCCGCCGACGACGGATCCGGTGCCGGCGCCAGCCACCCCGCCCCCGCCCCCGACCGCGCGCCGGCGGGGCGGTGTCGTCGGCGCCCTGGGCCGGATGGTCCTGCTGCTGCTGGTCGGCCTGGCCGGCTGGGGTGTGGCCGCGGCGCCGGGGCTGAGCCCCGAGCAGGCGCGGGAGTGGGCACGGGCGGAGTTGATCGCCCGGGGCTGGCTGGAGCCGCCGCCCCCGCCCAAATTCACCTGGACGGTGGACCCGGCCGGAAATGGGGACGCCACAACCATTGGCGGCGCCCTGGCGCTGGCGCCGATCGGTGCGGTGATCGAGATCAGCCCCGGCACCTATCCCGAGCGCCTGGACCTGGACCGGCCGGTGACCCTGGTCGGCTTGGGTGAGGGGGGCGACCGGCCGGTGCTGGCCTCCCCCCAGGCGTCCTGCGTGGTGGCCAGGGCCGAAGGCGTGTCCTTGGGCAATCTGACCATCCAGGCCGCGGCCCCGCGCGGCCCCGGCGGCAAGGAGGTGGAGGCGCCGGGTGACGATGGCTGTGTGCAAGCCGCCCGTGGCTCGATGCGCCTGTCGGCGGTCAGCGTAGCCACCGC
>CAYNRD010000589.1:0-1775 GCA_964399515.1 uncultured Mycobacteriaceae bacterium
GCACCCCCGGGTCGACGCGCCATGCTAAGCCGGCCTGTCCGGGCGGCGCCGGGGGCGCGCCGGCCACCGGCGCCGGGGCGGCGTCCAGCCGGTAGACGAGGCTTTGGGTTTCGGTCAGCCGGCCGCCGCTGTCCGAGGTGATGTCATGGATCAGCCGCACCCGGGCGAAGCGGCCGGAGCGGCCGTGTTTCAGGGCGATGTCGTCGATGGTGGTGCGCTTTTGAGCCCGGTCGCCAACCTGCAGCGGCGCCAGCAGCCGAACGGTGCTTTCCCCCCACATGCGCCGCGCCGGCGCGCCGTCCTCCTGCCGGAAGGCGGGCAGGAACCCGCCCGTGCGCGGGTGGCCGTCGCGGCCCAACTGGTCCTGGGCCACGATGTCCCAGAAATACAGCCAATGGCGCAGGGGCGGCAGCGGCGCGCCCTGACGGACGCTGGCGTCCCCGCAGGGCTGGCCCAGGATCGCCGCCAGGCCCCTGATCCGGTCGGGCGCCAGGACGTCCCGCAGGGTGCGGCTGTGGCCCAGGCGCGCGCGCCAGTCTTCCGGCGGCGGGTTCGCCCCGCCGGTCATAGTGTGTTTTGTGCGGTTTTGGGGCGGGGGCCCCCCATGGGCCCGCGACCGGCAACCAATTGGTAACGAGATCCGGTTAGAGAAGAGGTTGCGGGCGGAACGGCAAGGCGCCATAAGCCCCGACGGAATGGGTTTTCGACCGGATTTGGCCCCCCGATCCCGCATGCGCGGGCGGGCCCAAGCCGGCACACCGGGGGCCGGCACCGGCCCGACACGGATGGATGGTGATCATGGAAGGTAGCCTCGCCCTGGTCGGCAAAGGCAAGCAGGACGTCGCCAAGCGGACGACCGTCGACCAATTCGTCACCCTGCGCGTGGATGGGCAGCTGTTCGGCATTCCGACCGAACAGGTCCAGGACATCCACAAGATCCAGGCGATCACGCCCGTGCCCCTGGCACCGCCCGAGGTGGCCGGGGTCATGAATATCCGCGGCAAGATCGTCACCGCCATCGACCTGCGCCAGCGCCTGCGCCTGAAGCCGCGGGATGATGGCCGGGCGCCCCTGTCGATCAATGTTGAGTGGAACCACGATATCTACTCCCTGATCATCGACCAGATTGGTGACGTTTTGTCCTTGGAAGGTGCGCTGTTCGAGCCGAACCCCACCACCTTGGACCCTGCCTGGCGGTCGATCTCCGAAGGGGTGTACAGGCTGGAAAAGGAGCTGATGGTGGTCACCTCGGTCAACCGCCTGCTGGAATTCATGCGCAAGGACTGACCGGCCGGGATTGATCCTGACCGGTCCCTGGGCCCGAAGATCCGTCTTCGCGGCCCCGTTGCCATTCCAGGCGCACCGCCGCGTCCGGCTCGGCGTCCATATGCCGGGCGCGCAACGCCCCGAAATGGGCCCAGTCCGCCAACTGCGCCAACGCCCACACGGCCATGGCCCGGACGATGGCGGCGGGATCGGCCAAGTGCGGTTCGACCACTGGCGCCAGGGTGGCATCACCCGTGTTGCCCAGGGCGATCAGCACGTTGCGCAGGAACCGGTCGCGCCCGGTGCGCTTGATCGGGGAGCCGGCGAAGACCTGGCGGAACGCGGCGTCGGTCAGCTGGGCCAGGTCCGACAGCTGGGGGGCCAGGGTTTCAATGCGCGGCAGCAAGGCCGGATCGGGGCTGGCGGCGGCGAACTTGTTACACGGGCACACCGCCAGGCAGTCGTCACAGCCGTAGATGCAGTTGCACATGGGCTTGCGCAATTCGGCG
>CAYNRD010000590.1:0-1773 GCA_964399515.1 uncultured Mycobacteriaceae bacterium
CCGTCGACGGCATGACGGCCGCCGTACCGCACTGGGTGGCGGCGGGCGGGGCAGACCCTGGTGGATGCGGGCGTGGGCGGGCCGATCCTGAGGGGCGGGCGCGGCGTGCTGGAAAGCCGGATCCAGTCACTGACCCTGCGCCTGGACCTGGACCGGGAGGTGGAGGTGGTCGACCCCGAGCAGGACGCCCGCTACGACGACTACTCGGCCAATTACCACGCCTTCATGGGCCGGCGGGGCGTCTCTCCCGCCCGGGCCCGGACCGTGGTGCGCACCAACACCACGGTCATCGCCGCCCTGATGGTCGCCAAGGGGGACGCGGACGCGCTGATCGCCGGCACGGTCGGGCCCTACCGCACCCATCTGGTCGATGTGGTCAACGTGCTGGGCCTGCGGGAAGGGGTGATCACGCCCGCGGCGCTGAGCGCCTTGATCCTGCCGCGCGGCACGGTGTTCGTCGCCGACCCCTATGTGGTGCCGAACCCCAGCGTCGAGCAGCTGGCCGACATCACCGAGCTGGCCGCCGAGGAGGTGCGCCGCTTCGGCATCGAGCCCAAGGTGGCCATGCTGTCCCACTCCAATTTCGGCACCATGAACGACGCGGACGCGTTGCGCATGCGGGATGCGGTCGCCCTGGTCAAACAGCGCCTGCCCGATCTGGAGGTCGATGGCGAGATGCACGCCGACGCCGCCCTGGTGCCGGAACTGCGCGCCCAGTACCTGCCGGACTCGGTGTTGAATGGCCCCGCCAACCTGTTGATCATGCCGGACATGGACGCGGCCAACATCACCTTCAACCTGTTCAAGGTGCTGGAGGACTGCGTGACCATCGGCCCGATGCTGCTGGGCGTGCACAAGCCGGCCCATATCTGCACGCCGTCGGCCACCACCCGCGGCATCGTCAATCTGGCGGCGGTCGCCTGTGTCGATGCCCAGATCGCCGCCCAGCGCGGGGTGACCGGCATCGGCCATCACCAGGGCTACAATCCGCTCCGCACCTGGATCGGGTAAGGGGCAAGCCATTGGACGACGCCAAACGGGACGACCCTAACCCGGACGGGGCCACCGGCGACGACGCGCCGGTCGAGGCTGTGTTCGAGGGCGAGGTGTGGGGCGAGAGCGTCCGCCAGGCCCTGGTCGAACAGGTCGAGGACGCGCTTGACGGCGCCAAGCTGAACAAGATCGAAAAGCTGTGCGCCAAGCTGCATTCGGCCGATCTGGCCGAATTGCTGGAGCGGCTGCACCCCGACGACCGGCGCACGGTGGTCGGCATCATCCGGCCCCAGATCACCGTCGATCCTGAATTCCTGACCTATTTGGACCAGGACGAGCAGCGAGAGATCCTGGCGCTTCTGGACGAGGCGGAGGTGGCCAAGATCGTCGCGGAGCTGGATTCCGACGATGCCTTCCGCCTGATCGAGGACCTGCCCCCCGACCGCCGCAACCGGATCCTGAAGTCCCTGCCGCTGAAGTTCCGCCGGGATGTGGAGGAAAGCCTGAGCTTCCCCGCCCATTCCGCCGGGCGGCTGATGCAGCGGGAACTGGTGGCGGTGCCGATGTTTTGGACCGTCGGCAAGACCATCGACTTCATCCGGGAGGCGGCCGACGACCTGCCCAGTGAGTTCCTGACCCTGTTCGTGCTCAAGCCCGACGGCACGCCCGCCGGCATGCTGAGCCTGTCCAGCGTGATCCGGTCCAAGCGCTCTGTGCGGCTGATGGACCTTTTGGAGGACCAGGACGACCTGATCACCGTGCGCGCCGATCTGGACCAGG
>CAYNRD010000591.1:0-1773 GCA_964399515.1 uncultured Mycobacteriaceae bacterium
GAGCGTTTCGGCTTCGAGGGAATCATCTATGTCAGCGACAAGATGAAGGCCGTCATCGAACGCGTAAAGCGGATCGCCCCCACCGACGCGACCGTGCTGATCACCGGCGAAAGCGGCACCGGCAAGGAGTTGGTCGCCCAGGCCATCCACAAGGACAGCCCGCGCCGGGCCCGGCCTCTGGTGCGGGTCAACTGTGCCGCCATCCCACGCGACCTGTTCGATAGCGAGTTCTTCGGCCATGTGAAGGGGGCGTTCAGCGGTGCGGTGCGGGACCGGATCGGTCGGTTCGAGGTCGCCGACGGCGGCACGCTGTTCCTGGACGAGGTGGGCGAGATCCCCCTGGAGTTGCAGGGCAAGCTGTTGCGCGTGCTGCAGGACGGCTGCTTCGAACGGGTGGGGGAGGACCGCACCCGGGCCAGCGATGTGCGGATCATCGCCGCCACCAACCGGGATCTGGCCGCCGATGTTGCCCAAGGCAGTTTCCGGCAGGATCTGTATTTCCGCCTGAACGTGTTCCCGATCGCCCTCAAGCCGCTCCGCGACCGGCCCGAGGATATTCCCCATCTGGCCCAGCACTTCCTGGCCCACACCACCCGGAAGCTGAACCTGGCGCCGGTGACCCTGACCCGGGCCGACGTGGTGGCGCTGACCGGCTATGACTGGCCCGGCAACGCGCGGGAGCTGGAAAACGTCATCGAGCGGGCGGCGATCCTGGCCAAAGGCGGCCGGCTCAGCCTGGACCTGCCGGCGGTCGGTGCCATGGCGGCCGGACCGCCGGGGGGGGCGGCCGCCACGGTTGCCCTGCCCCCGACCCCGGATGACCCGGGCATCGAGACCGACGCCGAACGGCGCCTGCGGGAACGGGTCAATATCGAACGCGCGCTGGTCGCCGCGGGCGGCAAGGTCTCCGGCCCCGGCGGGGCCGCCGAACGCCTGGGCATGAAGCCGACCACGCTGTATTCCCGCCTGCGCCGCCTGGGCATTGCCCGCGGCAAGTGATCACCGTGGCGCGTCGGTGAGGCGGGCGGCGAGATCGGTGACCCGACCCTCTAGATCGGTCAACTCATCCAGGGTGTAGGGGCAAGCCTCTGGCAAAAGGGGCGGCGGGTCGATGTCATTAAGATCCGAGAGCGCGGTTTTTACCGCGTCGGTCCAGTGCACCTGAAGGACCAGACGGGATCGCATCCCGGGATCCAAACATCTGATCAGGTTAATGCGGAACGTGCCCACTTCGTGCCGCCAATGGGCACGGGGCGGCTCAGGCCCGTGGGCGATCTTGATCAGATGCACCATGATCAGCGCGATGAAACTCTCGGCGGCACACCGTTCCGACCGGCCCAAGCTTTCGATCTCCTCGATCAGGTGGTCCAGGTCCAGGGCATTGGACACAGCCGGCCCCAGCCGCCGCAATGCCGCCGCCTGCTGTTCGGTCCAGCCGACGAAATCGGTGTCATACAGTGTGTCGGCCATGGCGCTTACCCCCCTTGGCCGGCCAAGCGCGCGACCAGGTCGGTGACGGGGACACCCGGATCAGCCAGCTCATCCAGGGTATAGGGGCAGGCTTCGGGCAGGACGGGCGGCGGGTCGATGTCCCTCAAGCCCAGCCGCGCGATCGGGACCGCCGTCACCCAGGCGCCCTGAAGGTCCAGGCGCTGCCGCATGCCCGGGTCCAAGACCTTGATAAGTTGGGATCGAAACACCACAACCTCGCGCTCCCAATGCGCTTGGGGGTCCGCCGGGCCGTGGGCCAGTTTGATCAGGTGTTCGAAGATC
>CAYNRD010000592.1:0-1769 GCA_964399515.1 uncultured Mycobacteriaceae bacterium
CCTTGGGGCGGCTGCTGCGCTGGGCCCTGTTCCAGATCTCGGTCGGCATGGCGCTGGTGCTGCTGACGGGCACCTTGAACCGGGTGATGATCGTGGAGTTGGGGGTGCCCACCTTCCTGGTCGCCCTGATGGTGTCCCTGCCGCTGGTGTTCGCCCCGCTTCGGGCGCTGATCGGCTTCCGGTCGGACACCCATCGCTCGTTCCTGGGCTGGCGCCGGGTGCCCTATATCTGGTTCGGCAGCATCCTGCAGTTCGGCGGGCTGGCGATCATGCCCTTCGCGCTGTTGGTGCTGTCGGGCAACACGCTTTACCCCCAGCCGCCGATCTACGGCCAGTTGGGCGCCGCGGCCGCGTTCCTGATGACCGGGGCCGGCCTGCACATGACCCAGACCGCCGGGCTGGCGCTCGCCTGCGACATGGCGACGGAGAAGACCCGCCACCGGGTGGTGGCCCTGCTCTACGTCATGTTCCTGGTCGGCATGGTGGTCTCGGCGCTCGCCTTCGGCTGGCTGTTGGCCGATTTCGACCAGATCAAGCTGATCCAGATCATCCAGTCGGCCGCCGTCCTGACCATCGTCCTGAACGTCATCGCCCTGTGGAAGCAGGAGGCGCGCCAGCCGCACCTGACCCGGCCGGGCACCCCGTGCCCCACCTTCGCCGAAGCCTGGGCGCGCCTGGCCGAGGGCGGGCTGTCCACCCGGCTTCTGGTCGCCATCGCCCTGGGGACCGCCGGCTTCAGCATGCAGGACATCCTGTTGGAGCCCTATGGCGGTGAGGTGCTGGGCCTCAGCGTCGCCCAGACCACCGCCCTCACCGCGCTGTTGGCCGGGGGCAGCCTGATCGGCTTCGCGGTCGCCGCCCGGCGCCTGTCGGCGGGGGAAAACCCCAACCGACTGGCGGCCTGGGGGGTCCTGGTCGGCATCTGCGCCTTTTCCTGCGTGATCTTCGCCGATCCGTTGAATTCGGCCACCGTGTTCCGGGTCGGCACCGTGCTGATCGGCCTGGGCGGCGGGCTGTTCGCGGTCGCCACCCTGACCGCGATCATGGCCGTGGGCTCGGACGCGCGGGAAAACGGCACGGCCTTAGGGGTGTGGGGGGCGGTGCAGGCCACCGCCGCCGGCACCGCCATCGCCATGGGCGGCATCCTGCGCGACGGGTTCGAGCAACTGGCCTCGGCCGGTCTGCTCGGTGAAGCGCTGAACCATCCCGCCGCCAGCTACGGCTTTGTCTACCACATCGAGATCCTGTTCCTGTTCGGAACCCTGGTCGCGATCGGGCCCCTGGCCCGGGCGGCCCGGCCCGAGCATCCCACCCCACCCCGCAGTTTCGGCCTGGCCGAGTTCCCGGGCTGACGCCCGGCCACAGTGAAAAGGAGGCACCCGCCATGGTGATCACCGAAAGCGTCGATATCGCCCTGATCTTGACCTATGCGTTCATCGCGTTCTTCATCGGCCTGGTCATGTATCTGCGCCGGGAAGACCGGCGGGAGGGCTACCCGCTGGACGGGGAGATCCGCCAGGACGGCCTGGGCACCGATTTCCTGTTCTTCCCCGAGCCGAAGGTGTTCCGCACCCATGACGGCCAGGAGATCCTGGCGCCCAACGGCATCGCCGACACCCGGGAGGTCAAGGCCACCCCGGTGGACGTGTTCCACGGAGCACCCCTGGAGCCGACCGGCGATCCGCTGGTCGACGGCGTCGGCCCGGCCGCCGGGGCCGCGCGGGCCGCCACGCCGGCCATGGCCTCCGAGCCCCAGCCCAAGATCCTGC
>CAYNRD010000593.1:0-1762 GCA_964399515.1 uncultured Mycobacteriaceae bacterium
CCGGAACCGGCCCGGACAGCGCCGGGGCCGTGACCGCCCAGGGCGGCCGGGTGCTGGCGCCGACGGCCCTGGGGGCGACCGTGGACGCGGCCCGGCGGCCCGCCTATGCCCTGGCCGACGGCATCGACTGGCCCCAGGGGGTCTGCAGGCGGGACATCGGCACCTAGAGTATCCATATTGATCAATCCGGATCCCCAGCGGTGATCCGATGATACTGAATCAGCTCTAGTTCTAATAGATTTGAGCGGATTCACGATCCGCGCTAGGGCCAGTCTCAACCCCGCTCGAACCCTTTGAAAATGCGCGGGCTGGCGCCGGTCACGGCCGGAAGGCCAGCCGGACATTGCCCCACAGCTGGCCATCGACCAGGATCGGGCTGTCCGCCTCCTTCATCACATGCACTTGGCCGTTCCCCATGTCGCGGGCGTAGCTTTGCACCAGGCCGGCTTGGGTGTTGCGGGCCGCGATCAGCCCGGCCCGGTCGGTAAACATGCGGCGATTGCGGCTGTTGGCGGTGTTGTACGCCACGTCACCGGGTTTCTGGGGTTTGGAAAACTGGGGGTTGTGGGTCGGGATATAGCCGTTTCGGTCGATCGCGCAGCAGAACACGATCCGGGGATCCGTGCCCAGAACCGCATCTTGCACGGCCGGAAACAGCCGGTCAGCCAGATCGGTGAACGGTGCCAGGACCTGGACCGGATCGGTCCCGGCGATCGGGTCGTACACTTCCGTGAACAGGTCCGTCGGCGCGACCTCCCGGTTGGCGATCGCCCGTTTCAGCGCCTCGGTCAGGCCCGCCGCGGCCTCCTTCGACCAGCCGACAAAGGGCGCGTCCTCGGCCTTGACCGCCGCCATGCGCTGTTCGATCGCGGCCCGGTCGGCCGGGGTCGGGTCGATAAAGCCGATGTGAACGCCCACCGCCGTGTTGGCGACCAACCGCACCGCCAAGGGCGCCAGACCGTCGATGGTCAACTGCCCGGTCCGGCCTTCGGCGGCGATGCCCATGGGCGGCGCGAACAGCGCCCCAGACGTGGACAGATCCAGACAATGTCCGTGATGGGTCTGTCCCGCCATGTCCAGGCGCGCGGCCGCCGCCAACGGCACCCGTTCGCCGATCCGGCGGTCGGCCTCCGCCGTGGTCCGCAGCATCACGGTCAGCCGCCGGCCCATATCCGTGGTGTCGGCGCCAAGCTTGGTGGAAATCTCCGCCAGACGGGCCGCCACCTGGGACGCGGTGTGGGCCCCCTTGGTCAGCCGGTCCGACTGGCTGGCCACCTGCTGGGTCTCGTCGGAGGCCCGGGCGGCGTTCTGGGCGATCTCTCCGGTCGCGGCCAGTTGCTGTTCGGCCGCCGCCGCGATGCCGGCGGACCGCTCGTCCAGATCCTCGACGGAGGCGACGATGCCGCCCAAGGCGGTCTGGATGGCCTCGGTGGCGGCGTGGATCGCCTCCACCTTGGCGCTGACCTCGCCAATGGCGTCGTCGGTCTGGGCGGCCAGGCCCTTGACCTCCCCCGCGACCACCGCGAAGCCGCGGCCCATCTCCCCGGCCCGCGCGGCCTCGATGGTGGCGTTCAGGGACAGCATCCGGGTTTGGGCCGCGATGCGCTTGACCAGATCGACCACGGCGTCGATGGCCTGCGCGGTGGCGACCAACTCCGCCATGGAGGCGCGGGCGGCTTCGACCTGGTCGCGGGCCTCGCCGGCGCGGGCATGGGTCTGCGCACCCTGTTCGGCCACCTCCCGGCCGCTGGCTTGCATTTGT
>CAYNRD010000594.1:0-1758 GCA_964399515.1 uncultured Mycobacteriaceae bacterium
CGGCAAACCGAGCAGTGCCAAAGCTCGCATCATTAGGGACCTGGAGGCTGCGGTTGTGCCTTCGAACGAAAGACAGTGTCCGCACCGAGTGGGTTCTGTTCCAGCCAACCCCTAAACTGTGTCGACGTCTGGGCTGTCCACAAAGAAGCCCGGCGAAAACGCCGGGCCTTTTCAAAGGCCGATCGAAGAAGCGACAGTCCTGCAACCGTGCGCCACACCGCGGGGAGAGAGCACGCGGCATGCGAACGGCCCAGAGCGATCTAGGCCTCTAGCGCGATCGACGGGGTCACCGTGCCTTCTTCTGGATCCCTCAGCACATATCCCCGACCCCACACAGTCTCGATGTAGTTTTCACCACCGGTGGCTTTGGAGAGCTTTTTGCGCAGCTTGCAGATGAAGACGTCGATGATCTTCAGTTCCGGCTCGTCCATGCCGCCATAGAGGTGGTTCAGGAACATCTCCTTGGTCAGCGTGGTGCCCTTGCGCAGGCTCAGCAGTTCCAGGATGCCGTATTCCTTGCCGGTCAGGTGGATGGGCCGCTGGTCCACCTCCACCGTGCGGGTGTCCAGATTGACCGCCAGCCGGCCCGTGCGGATCAGGCTGTCCGAATGGCCCTTGGACCGGCGCACGATGGCGTGGATGCGGGCGATCAGCTCCCGCTTGTCGAACGGCTTGGTCAGGTAGTCATCGGCGCCGAAGCCCAGGCCCTTGATCTTGGCGTCCAGATCGGCCAGGCCGGACAGGATCAGGATCGGCGTTTCCACCCGGGCCTGGCGCAGCCGGCGCAGCACCTCATAGCCGTCGATGTCCGGCAGCATGATATCCAGGATGATGATGTCGTAATCGTAGATCTTGCCGATCTCCAACCCGTCTTCGCCCATGTCGGTGATATCGACGATGAACCCATCCGATTGCAACATCAATTCAATGCTGCGCGCGGTGGCGCTGTCGTCTTCAACCAAAAGAACCCGCATGATTATTCTCGCTCCCGTGGGGGTCGGGGAAGGGGGCGGCCGCCGCCCGGGCCTGGATGGGGCCGACATCGGGTGCCGCGAATTGGTACCGGCGTTAACCATATCCCAGTCCGTGACCGGATAACAGGGGCGTGAGCGGATTTGGCGGTAAATTCATCGCCGCCATGGCGGCGGCCGGCTCGGTCACGCTATGGTGGGGCGACCCAACCCGAACGGTGAGGCCTGCCCGCAGCCATGACCGACTCCCCGCTTTTGGATGAGATCGACGCCATCGCCGAACTCAAGATCTGGGGCCGGGTCACGGCGATCCTGGGCCTGCTGGTGGAAGTGGAGGGGATGAACCGGTTCCTGTCGGTCGGCAGCCGCTGTGACGTGCTGGCACGCACCGGGCGCCGGGTCCCGTGCGAGGTGGTCGGGTTCAAGCGCGGCTCGGCCCTGGCCATGGTGTTCGGCGCCATCGACGGCATCGGGCTTGGCTGCCGGGTGGAGCTGGGGGCGGTCGAGCCCGGCCTGACCCCATCGGACGCCTGGTTGGGCCGGGTGGTGGGCGCGCTGGGCCAGCCGCTCGACGGCAAGGGCCCACTGCCGGCGGGCGATGTGGTCATGCCGTTCCGCAACCCGCCGCCGCCCGCCCATGCCCGCGGCCGGGTCGGCGGCAAGATCGATCTGGGCATTCGGGCCCTGAACGCGTTCATCACCTGCTGCCAGGGCCAGCGCATGGGCATCTTCGCCGGGTCCGGGGTCGGCAAGTCGGTGATGATGTCGATGCTCGCCCGGTATGCCC
>CAYNRD010000595.1:0-1747 GCA_964399515.1 uncultured Mycobacteriaceae bacterium
GGGCCGATGCGGGCGGGTCGGGCGGGCCGGAGCGCAAAGGCCTGGCTTCGGCGCGCCATTTCGGCAGGCCGCCATCCAGCACCGCGACCGGACCCCGGTGGCCCAGGGCGCGCAGCATCCACCAGGCCCGGGCCGCCCCCATGATGCCGACGCTGTCATAGGCAATCACGGTGTCGGTTTCAGTGATGCCCAGCGCGCCGGCCGCCGCGGCAAACGCCTCCGGGTGGGGCAGCATGTGCGGCAAGGCGCTGTCCGCGTCGGCGATCCGGTCAATGCTGAAGCGCACGGCACCGGGAACGCGGCCATCCAGGAACTCCCGCTCCGGGTCCCGATCCACACCGGGCGGGAAGAAGCTGGCATCGATCGGTTTGACGGCGTCCAGATGCGCCGCCAGCCACGCGGTCGAAACCACGCCGTGCTCCAAGCCGTAGCTCATGCCGCGCCCGCGAACACGACGCTGATCCGGCGGTTCTGCTTGCCCTTGTTCTCGATCTTGGCGACCGCGACCGGGCCGATCTCCCCGGTCCGGGCGACATGGGTGCCGCCACAGGGCTGTCGGTCGACCGGGGTCGCCGGGTCGCCGATGGTCACCAGCCGGACGGTGCCGGAGCCGGTCGGCGGCTTCACGGTCAAGGTCTTGATGATGTCGGGCTGGGCGGCCAACTCCGCGTCGGTGATCCAGGAGACCGAGGTCGGGTGGTCCTCCGTGATCAGGCGGTTGAGGGTGTCGGTCAGCGCCGCCTTATCCACCGCCGTGCCCGGGATATCGAAATCCAGCCGGCTTTTCTGTTCGCCGATCTGGCCGCCGGTGACATAGCCGTCCACCGAACAGCACATCAGATGCAACAGCGTGTGCATGCGCATCAGGGTGTGGCGCCGGCCCCAGTCGAGGGTGGCGGTCACCACCGCCCCCAGGGGCGGCGACGGCGCGCCCTCGGCCAGCAGATGCAGCACCTGGCCCAGATCCTGGCCCTTGCGGGTGTCGGTCACCCGGGCCTCACCGTCCGCCCAGGTCAGGGCGCCGCTGTCGCCGGGCTGGCCGCCGCCGGCGGGGTAGAACACGGTCCGGTCCAGGAGCACCGCTCCGCCCTCGACCGCCACCACCCGGGCTTGGGTGGCCTTCAGATACGCGTCGTCCGCATACAGCCGCTCGGTCATCGGGTCCTCCTCACGCCAGCCAATCCGGCACCGGCAGGCCCTTGCCGCGCAGGAAGTCCGGGTTGAACAGCTTGGATTGATAGCGGTTGCCCAGGTCACACAGGATAGTCACCACGGTGTGGCCGGGGCCAAGCCGCTTGGCCACATCCATGGCGCCGGCGACATTGATCGCCGACGACCCGCCCAGGACGAAGCCTTGGGTCTTCAACAGGTCGAAGACCACGGGCAGCGCCTGTTCGTCGGAGATGCGCTGGGCCCAGTCGATCGGCGCGTCCTCCAGGTTGCGGGTGATCCGGCCCTGGCCGATGCCCTCGGAGATCGAGCCGCCCTCGGCCTTGAGGCTGCCATGGGTGTAATGGTGCCACAGCGCCGACCCCATGGGGTCGGACAGGACAATCTTGACGTTCGGGTTCCTGGCCTTCAGGGCCCGGCCGACGCCGGCCAGGGTGCCGCCGGTGCCGACCGCACAGGTGAAGGCATCGACCCTGCCGCCGGTCTGGGACCATATCTCCGGGCCGGTGGTCCGCTCGTGGGCATCGCGGTTGGCGGTGTTGTCGAACTGGTTGGCCCAGATCGCGCCGTTGGGCTC
>CAYNRD010000596.1:0-1744 GCA_964399515.1 uncultured Mycobacteriaceae bacterium
GGGGTCGCACTCGCTGCGGCCGCGCTCGGTCTCGACGAGAAAGGCACCGTTGATCCGGACGGGTTGGTGATCGTGGTCCTGGTCGGGTTTGTTATCATGGCGTTTCCTGTCTTCGCGATGCAGAAGGCGATCTCGCTGATGTCTACGCTCACCCTCGCCGCGATTACCGCCCTCGGCCCGCTCTTTGTCTTTCTGTTCCAGATCGTTGAGGATCGCGTAGACTATGCTCCCGCAACGATGACCGGCCTAATCATCTACTTCACTGGTGCGATCCTCGCAGCCTATGGCGGAGCGAAACACAGTGATCGAAGTGTTGTGCAGACGTGACAACGAACCCGCGGGTGCGTCGAATCCGGCCATTCGAACGGGTTAGACGGATGGCGGCTAAGTCGCGCAAAGCAGTCGTAAGCGTGACGCAAAGTAAACAGCACCTTCGTGTCCAAATCGTTGGTTCGGCAAGCCTGGACTTCAAACTGAGACACGACCGGAAAAGGCCCGGTGATGCGGCCGTGATCCGTGCCTGCTAGGATGGAGGGACCAGCCACCATGTGAGGAGCCCCCGTCCATGCGCATCGTCTCCCTCCTGCCCAGTGCCACCGACATCGTGGTGGCCCTGGGCGGCCAGGATCACCTGGTCGGCGTCAGCCATTCCTGCGGGACAGCGTTCGACCCTCTGCCGCGCCTGACCCGCACCTGGGTGAACACACACGCCACCGCCCGGGAGATTGATGACCAGGTCAAGGGCGCGTCCGCACCCTTGTATGAACTGGATATCGAAACCCTGGCGGCTTTGGCCCCCGATGTGGTGGTCAGCCAGGGCCTGTGCGATGTTTGCGCCATCCCGACCGGCGATGTGGAAGCCGCCGTGCGCGGGCTGGACAGCCGGCCCAAACTGGTCGATCTGACCCCGCACCGGCTGGCTGACATCCCGGTCTGCGTGGCTCAGGTGGCGGACGCGATCGGGCGGCGCGTCGAAGCCGACCGGCTGATCGCCGAGTGGGACGCGGCCCTGGCCCGGCACCGGGGCCGGTTCGCGGCCCAACGGCCTCGGATCGCGTTCCTGGACTGGATCGACCCACCCTTCGCCGCCGGGCATTGGGTTCCGGACCTGATCGATCTGTTGGGCGGTGACAGTGTCTTGGCCAAGCCGGGCGAGCCGTCCTTCCAGGTCGATTGGGACGATGTCCGCGCGGCCCGGCCCGATATGCTGTTCGCCGCCGCCTGCGGCCTCACCGAAGACCGCGCGGCCCAGGACCGGCACCCGGCCGATCTGCCGATCACCCTGTTGGACGGCTATCACCTGTTCAGCCGGCCCAGCCCGGCCCTGATCGACAGCCTCCAGGTGCTGGCCGATGCCGTGCGGGCGCGGCTGGACCGGGCCGCCGCCTGATCGCGGGCCGTCCGGTCAGCCGGCGGTCAGCCGGCCTTCAAGGTTTCGATCGGGGCCTTCGTGGTGGCCAGGCAATCGACGATCGCCTTGGACAGCTCCATGTTCGCGGCCGAGCCCTTGATGCCGGCCTGGGTGGTGCTCTGGATCGATTGCAGCTCTTCGGAGATCTGGCCGATCCGGTCGGCCTGATTGGTCATCAGCTTGGCCGACTCCTGGGAAATGTGGATGGCGGTCCGGATCATGTACGTCATGCTGTCCACCTCGCCATTGCACTCGCTGGTGGCGGTCTTAGCGCTGGTCATGCCGGCTTCCAGGGCCTGGACCCGTTCGGACACTTCCTGTGCCGAGACGGAC
>CAYNRD010000597.1:0-1743 GCA_964399515.1 uncultured Mycobacteriaceae bacterium
TGCTGGCGCTGAACGCCACCATCGAGGCGGCCCGGGCCGGCGAGGCGGGCAAGGGCTTCGCCGTGGTGGCGGGGGAGGTCAAGGCCCTGGCCAGCCAGACCACCGAGGCCACCGCCCGCATTTCCGAACAAATCCTGGAAATGCAAACCGCCACCCAGGATGCGGTGCGCACCATCAAGGAAATCGGCGGCACGATCCAACAGGTCAGCACCTTCACGACCGCGATCGCCAGTGCGGTCTCCGAACAGTCCAGCGCCACGTCGGAGATCAGCCGGTCCTCCTCCGGGGCGGCCGATCAGACCGGTGCCCTGGTCCAGAAAATGGAGGGGCTGTCCGAACAGCTGTCCCGGTCGGGCGAAGCGGCCCATCGCATGCAGGACAGCTATGCCGGGCTGCGCCGCAACATGGATGGCCTGTTCTCCGACGCCCGTGGCTTCGCCGCCGATGTCCAGGGCCTGCAAGGCCAGACTGGCTGACCCGCCGACCGGCCCATGCCAGGGCCGCAACCCCGCTCCGGCGAGAACCTGGAGCGGGGTTTTTTGTTGCCGAACGCCACACCCGTGGAAAATTTTATCGTGCCCAAGCGCGAAACGCGATCGGCCCCACACCCCAGGCACGATATAGAAAAATAATAAATCCTCCTTCAGGACATTAGTTTTTAAAGGTTTTTTCAGGCCCCTTGCCTAGAATTCACGCAACCGTGAACCCACGGTCAGTCCTGACCCAACCCTGGCACGAGGCTCCCCCATGTCCATTCAACAGCGTATGCGCTGGATCCTGTTCGCCATCCTTGGCCTGCTGTTCCTGGCGGTGTTCGCCAATTCCAGCATCAGCAAGGGTGCCAGCTTCCACCAAATGAACTTCCTGCACCTGAAATACAACTATGAGCTGTCCGAGATCCTGGACGACATGGCGGCGCGCCCGCCGACGCCGGCGGACCCGCGCGTGGCAGGCCTGCGCACCGCGGTCGAGAATGTGCGGGCGCAGCCTGTGGCCTGTCTGGAGATCGTCAACATCATCGACCGCGCGGTGATGTGGCTGATCGGCACCGATTACGCGCTGGACATCTGCGTGGTGGATTTGGCCGCCGGCGACGCCGCATTGGCCGCGATCGACCGCTACGCCGCCGGTCGGCTGCCGGTCGAGGACTTGTACGCCCGCATGGCCGAAGCCCAGATCGTCTTCGAGGACAGCTCCCGCCGGTTCGAGGCGCCCGTCGAGGCCACGGTGACCTTCATTGTCTACTCCATGAGCTTGACCGTGCTGGTGGTCGGCGGCCTGCTGGCCGCCATGGTGTTTGTCGGCGGGCGCCAGATTACCCGACCGATTTGCGATTTGTCCGAGACGACGGCGAAGCTGGCCCGGGGAGAGACCGAGTGCGACGTCCCCCATACCGGCCGCCGGGATGAGTTGGGCGGGCTGGCCGAGGGGGTCGAGCAGTTCCGGGTGGCGCTGATCGAAACCCAGGAGGCCGCCCTGCGCCGCGACCGGGACCAGGTGGCCCGGGCCGAACGGGCCGAGCGGCTGGAGGCGCTGGTGCAGCAGTTCGACAGCCGCATGGCCGAGACGACCTCGGTGATCGACCGGGATTTGGGCCAGGTCAGCGACGCCGCCGACGTGGTCAACGGCGCCACCGAGGCCAGCGTGGACAGCACCAGTGCCGTGGTCCAAGCGGCCCAGCGCGCACAGGAGAACGTGACCCTGATCGCCGCCGCCGCCAAAGAGATAGCTCAGACCGTCTCC
>CAYNRD010000598.1:0-1737 GCA_964399515.1 uncultured Mycobacteriaceae bacterium
CAAGGCCCGGACGATGCGGTCGATGAGGCCGGCTTCGACACCCACCTCCCCCTGGGCTCGCTGATCCGCTTCTCGGGCGATCTGGGCCATCCGATCTCCGCCCACGACCCAACCGTGCCCTTGCGCGCCCAGGGCCATCTGTCACCGCTGCCGGCGCTGAAGGCCGCCTGGCGGGCCGAGTTCGAGGGGCACGCGCGCGGGCGGCTGATCGTCGGCATCGCCTGGAAAAGCGCATGGGTCACCTTGGAGCGCTCCAAGCACTATGTGGAGGCTGGGGATTTGCGAGCGCTGCTGGCGACGCCGGGTGGGTTTTGGGTCAACATGCAGTATGGCGACACCGCCGCGGATCTTCGCCATCTCACCGCGGGCACCGACATCACCGTCCACGATCCGACCCGCCTGGACAAGAAAGCGGATTTCGAAAATATCCTGGCGGCCTCGGCGGCACTGGACCTGATGATCGGCACCTCCTCCTCGCCGGCTGATTTCAGCACCTCCGCCGGTGTGGAGACCTGGCGCATGCAAGGCGGCGCCAGCGAGGATCCGGTGCCGATCCAACACTGGATGTATCCGCCGTCCACCGTGCTGATCGGCCGCCACTGGACCGAGCCGCGCATGACCCTGATCGCCCGCGCCGCGCACTATCTGAGCCAGCGTGTGGCGCGCACCAGCGGTTAGGCGGCGGTCACATGTGGATCGGGCGGCCGTCCACGGCCAAGGCCGCTTCCTTCACGGCCTCGTTCAGGGTTGGGTGGGCGTGGCAGGTGCGTGCGATGTCCTCGGCCGAGGCTTGGAATTCGATCGCCATGGCGCATTCGGCGATCATGGTTCCAGCCTCGGCGCCCAGGATGTGCACGCCCAAGACCCGGTCGGTGGCGGCATCGGCCAACACCTTGACGAAGCCGTCGGTGGCCTTCATCGCCCGCGCCCGGCCATTGGCGGTGAACGGGAACTTGCCGGCCTTGTAGGTGACCCCGGCGTCCTTCAACTCCTGCTCGGTCCGGCCGACCGACGCCACTTCGGGGAAGGTGTAGACCACGTTCGGGATCGCGTCATAATTCACATGGCCGGCCTGGCCCGCGATCATCTCCGCGACGGCCACCCCCTCTTCCTCGGCCTTGTGGGCCAGCATGGCGCCGGTGGTGACATCCCCGATCGCCCAGATGCCGGGCACGTTGGTCTTCAGATGACCGTCGGTGATCACGAAGCCGCGCTCGTTCATCGCCACGCCGGCCTTGTCCAAGCCCAGCTCCGCCGTGAACGGCACCCGCCCGATCGAGACCAGCACGACCTCCGCGTCCAACTGTTCGGCGTCACCGCCCGCCGCCGGTTCGACGGTCAGGGCCACGCCCGTGTCCGACGGCGTCGCGGCGGTGACCTTGTGGCCCAGCTTAAACGCCATACCCTGTTTTTTCAGGACCTTGAGCATCTCCTTGGACAGGTCTTGATCCATGCCGGGCAAGATCCGGTCCAGGAACTCGATCACCGTGACCTTGGCCCCCAGCCGCTGCCAGACCGAGCCCATCTCCAGGCCGATCACGCCGCCGCCGATCACCACCATGCGGTCGGGCACGGTTTCCAGATCCAAGGCGCCGGTGGAGGAGACGATCCGCTTTTCGTCAATCTCGATGCCCTTGATGCGCGCCACGTCCGATCCCGTGGCGATCACGATGTTCTTGGCGGTGTAGATCTAGTAGCACACCGTAACAATATTCAACACCGTGAAGGCGGCGGCCC
>CAYNRD010000599.1:0-1735 GCA_964399515.1 uncultured Mycobacteriaceae bacterium
GTGGCCGCGGACAGGGCGGGCACCGGTTGGCGCGGATACAAGGTGTTCATGGCAACTTCCCTGATGAGAGGTTTCGGGTATGTGGTTCGGACCCTAAAGATTGTGGCATGGCACGAAAACAAGCGCGCTTTGGTTCCGCCCATCACCATGCCGTGAAGCCCCGATCGAACCGGCCCGAGCGCGCTGCCCCCTTGCGCGTCCCCGCCGGAAGGCCGATATTCCCCCTTGGAAGGCTGGCGCGGGCGTGCTCCTCGCCAACCCGGTCAGGTCCGGAAGGAAGCAGCCGTAACGAGTTTCGGCGCGGGTCGCCGCCGGTCTTCCACCCCTTCCCGCCGTCCGCCATGGGGACCATGGGTGACGCCTCCAGCCCGGATTACCGGGTCCTCGCCCGCAAATACCGCCCCCGCACCTTCGCCGAGTTGATCGGTCAGGAGGCGCTGGTCCGCACCCTGACCACCGCCATCCAGACCGGCCGGGTCGCCCATGCCTTCGTTCTGACCGGGGTGCGCGGGGTCGGCAAGACCACCACCGCCCGGATCGTGGCCCGGGCGCTGAACTGCGAGGGGCCGGACGGCACCGGCGGGCCGACGCCCGATCCCTGCGGGGTCTGCGGACCCTGCCGCCAGATCCTGGACGACCGCCATGTCGACGTGATCGAGATGGACGCGGCCAGCCGCACCGGCGTTGATGACGTGCGGGAGATCATCGACGGCGTGCGCTATCTGCCGGTCTCGGCCCGGTACAAGGTCTACATCATCGATGAAGTGCACATGCTGTCCAAGAATGCCTTCAACGCCCTGTTGAAGACCTTGGAGGAACCACCGGCCCATGTGAAATTCCTGTTCGCCACCACCGAAATCCGGAAAGTGCCGGTCACCGTCCTGTCGCGCTGCCAGCGCTTTGACCTGCGCCGGGTCGATGTCGAAACCCTGGTCGGCCATTTCAGCCGCATCCTGGCCCGGGAGGGTGTCGCGGCCGAGCCGGACGCGGTGACCCTGATCGCCCGGGCCGCCGACGGCTCGGTCCGGGACGGGCTGAGCCTGTTGGACCAGGCGATCGCGCGCACGGCGGCGGCCGATGGTGCCGTGACGGCCGAGGCGGTGATCGCCATGCTGGGCCTGGCCGACCGGTCCCGAATCTTGGATCTGTTCGACCACGCCGTCACCGGCCGCGGGGCCGAGGCACTGGACACGGCGGCGGCCCTGGGCCGCGACGGCATCGACGCCCAGCAGGCGGTCCAGGACCTGATGGACTATTGCCATTTCCTGACCCGGCTGAAGCTGTTGCCCGCCTTGGCCGACCAACCGGACATCCCGGAAGCCGAGCGCAGCCACGGACGGGCCCTGGCCGACCGGCTGCCGATGCCGGTTCTGACCCGCACCTGGCAGATCCTCCTGAAGGGCCTTTCGGAAGTGCAGATGGCGCCCCGGCCCCAGGCAGCGTTCGAAATGGTGATCGTGCGCCTGGTCCATGGCGCCGGGCTGCCGACGCCGGGTGACCTGCTCAAACGCCTGGAAGCCGGCGACTACGGCCCGGTGACGGCGGATCCGGCGCCCGGTCCGTCACCGGCGCCCGCCCCGCGGCCCAGTGCGGTGGCACGGGCGCTGTCCGCCGTGCCCTCGGCCCCAGCCCCGACCCCGGCCCCGGCCCCAAAGCCGGCACGCGCGGCCGCCACCGCCGCCCTACCCCAAAGCTTCGAGGCCATGGTCGCCCTGTTCCAGGACCGGGGGGAGTT
>CAYNRD010000600.1:0-1734 GCA_964399515.1 uncultured Mycobacteriaceae bacterium
GGGCCGGGGCTCCATGGCGCTGACCCATTTCTTCGGCCGGCCGCAAAACATCCTGATGGCCTGTGCGGGCGATCAGATCGAGCGGTACCGAGCCCCCGCCGTAAGGGGCGAGAAGTTGGACGCCCTGGCCATGACCGAACCCGATGCCGGCTCGGACATCCGGTCCATGGCCTGCACCGCCCGCCGCGCGGGGGGCGATTGGGTGCTGAACGGCACCAAGCACTTCATCTCAGGGGCGGACTGGGCGGATTTCGTGATCGTGTTCGCGGCCACTGGGCAGGACCAGACCGACCACGGCCCCAAGAAGCGCATCACCGTGTTCCTGGTAGACCGCGGCACGCCCGGCTTCGAGATCCTGCCCGGTTACGCCTCGGTCAGCCACCGGGGCTACCTCAACATGATCCTGCGCTTCGAGGAGTGCCGGCTGCCCGACGCCCAGGTGTTGGGGGAGGTGGATCAGGGCTTCGATGTCATGAACACCTGGCTGTACGCCACCCGCCTGACCGTCGCCGCCATGGCGGTCGGCCGGGCCCGCCGGGCCTTCGCATACGGGCTGGACCATGCCGCCCAGCGCCGGCAATTCGGCCAGCCGATCGGTAAGTTCCAGGGGGTGGGGTTCCAGTTGGCCGACGCGATCACGGAGATCGACGCCGCCGATTGGCTGACCCTGGCCGCCGCCCAACGCCTGGATCTGGGCCTGCCCGCCAACCGGGAGATCGCCAGCGCCAAACTATACGCGACCGAGATGCTGGCCCGGGTCACCGATCAGGTGCTGCAGATCCATGGCGGCATGGGGCTGATGGAAGACCTGCCGATCGAGCGGTTCTGGCGGGACGCCCGGGTGGAGCGGATCTGGGACGGCACCTCGGAAATCCAGCGCCACATCATCGCGCGGGATCTGCTGCGGCCCCTGGGGGCATGAAATGACGATCCCGGATCCCGATCGCCTGACGCGGTTGTTGTTCCCGCGCTCGGTCGCGTTCGTCGGTGGCCGTGACGCCGCCGAGGCTGCCCGGGTGTGCCGGCGCTTCGGCTTTGGCGGGGAAATCTGGCCGGTCAGCCTGACCCGGGACCGCATGGATGGCATCCCCTGCTTTGCGGGCCTGGATGCCCTGCCCGGCGTGCCCGATGCCGTGTTCGTGGGGGTGAACCGGGTGCGAACGGTCAGCCTGGTCAAGGACCTCGCCGCCATGGGGGCCGGCGGCGTCGTCTGTTACGCTTCGGGCTTTCGGGAGGTCGAGGATGGCGGCGACGCGCTTGAGGACAGGTTGGTGGCCGCCGCCGGCGCCATGCCGATGCTGGGGCCGAACTGCTATGGCCTGATCAACGGGCTGACCGGCGCCTGCCTGTGGCCCGGCGAGCACGGCGCCGCCCGGGCCCGCACCGGGGTCGCGATCATCAGCCAAAGCACCAATATGGTCATCTCCATGACCATGCAGCGCCGGGGCCTGCCGATCGCCTTCGTGGCGACGGTCGGCAACCAGGCGCAGACCGGCCTGTCGATGGTGGCCCGGGCCCTGGTGGAGGATGACCGGATCACGGCAGTGGGCCTGTACATCGAAGCGGTGGACGACGGCATCTGCTTCGAGGCGCTGGCGGAGCGGTCCAGAACCCTTGGCAAGCCGATCGTGGTCCTGAAATCTGGCCGTACGGAAGGCCCGCGCCAGGCCCTGGCCGGCCACACCGCCACCATCGCCGGCTCTGACGACGCCGCGGCGGCGTTCTTCCCCCGCC
>CAYNRD010000601.1:0-1733 GCA_964399515.1 uncultured Mycobacteriaceae bacterium
GTGTGAGGACATGTTCCTGGGCGGCACCTGCGTCAATGTCGGCTGCGTGCCCAAGAAGCTGCTGGTCTACGGCGCCCATTTCAGCCATGAGGCCCAGGATGCCGCCGGGTTCGGCTGGGCCATCGATACCCCGCGCCATGACTGGCGCACCCTGATCGCCAACAAGGACCAGGAAATCGCCCGCCTGAACGGGATCTACCGGCGCCTGATCGAGAACGCCGGCGCCACCCTGGTGGAGGGCCGCGGGGTGCTGGTCGATGCCCACACGGTCGAGGTCGCGGGCAAGCGCTACACCGCCGACCGGATCCTGATCGCGGTGGGCGGCTGGCCCACCAAGCCGGAGATCCCCGGCATCGAGCACGCCATCACCTCCACCGAGGCGTTCTATCTGGACGCGCTGCCCAAGACGGCGATCGTGGTCGGCGGCGGCTATATCGCGGTCGAGTTCGCCGGCATCTTCGCCGGGCTGGGCGCCCAGGTCACCCAATTGTGCCGGGGCGATCGGATCCTGCGCGGCTTCGATGACGACATCCGCGACCACCTTTCGTCCGAACTGGTCAAGCACGGCATCGACCTGCGCCCCCATACCAACATCACCGCGATCGAGAAGACCGGCGCCGGGCTGATCGCCACCCTGACCGACGGCACCACGCTGGCGGCCGACCAGATCCTGTACGCCACCGGCCGCAAGCCGAAGACGGTGGATTTGGGCCTGGAGGCGGCCGGTGTCGCCATCGATCAGGATGGTGCCGTGATCGTGGATGAGCACTACCGGACCACCATCCCGAACATCTATGCCATCGGCGATGTCACCAACCGGGTGCAGCTGACCCCGGTCGCCCTGGCCGAAGGGCACTATTTGGCCGACACCCTGTTCGCCCGCGGCCGGGCCAAGCCCAGCTATCGGAACATCGCCACGGCGGTGTTCTCGATCCCGCCGGTCGGCACCGTCGGCCTGACCGAGCAGGAGGCGCTGGACCAGGGCTTCCACGTGGATGTCTATGTCTCCACCTTCCGGCCGATGAAGGCGACCCTGTCCGGCCGGGATGAGAAATCCCTGATGAAGCTGATCGTCGACCGGGTCAGCGACCGGGTGCTGGGCGCCCACATGGTCGGCCCAGACGCGGGCGAGATCATGCAGGGTCTGGCGATCGCCATGAACGCCGGGGCGACCAAGGCGGTCTTCGACCAGACCATCGGCATCCACCCCACGGCGGCCGAAGAGTTCGTGACCATGCGCACGCCAAGACCCGACCCCAAGGCCCAGGCGGCGGCAGAATAGGCCCGCCCTCACCACACCGCCCCCGCCGCTTGAACGGGGGCCGGGCGTGGGGCAGTGTGCGCCCGACAGACCAAAGGCCGGGGTGTCGCACCCGCCCCCCGGCGGCGGAGTGAGAATGATGAGCGCGCAGTGGACCCCTGACAGCTGGCGAACCAAACCGATCCTGCAGGTGCCGGACTATCCCGACCCGGCGGCCCTGAACGCGGCCTTGGCGGAGCTGGCGGCCATGCCGCCCTTGGTGTTCGCGGGCGAGGCCCGGTCCCTGACCGCCCAGCTGGCCAAGGCGGCCGATGGGAAGGCGTTCTTGCTGCAAGGCGGGGATTGCGCCGAAAGCTTCAGCCAGTTCGGCGCCAACCCGATCCGCGACACCTTTCGGGTGCTGCTGCAGATGGCCGTCGCCTTAACCTTCGCGGGCGGGCTGCCGGTGATCAAGGTGGGGCGGATCGCGGGC
>CAYNRD010000602.1:0-487 GCA_964399515.1 uncultured Mycobacteriaceae bacterium
GCCTGGTGGTAGTTGGGGTCGAACTTCTGGCCCATGGGATCGACCCGGGTCAGGCCGTGTTTTTCGAACACGGCCAGCAAGCTTTGCTCGGTGGCGCCGACGCCGTCCAGCAGGGTCTTGACCGCCGGGTCCAGGGGGGCCTCCTCGGTGCCGGCGGGGGCCGACTCCAGGGCGCGGCGCAGATTGTCGGCCACGTCCAGCAGGTCCCGGGCGAACTTGCCGATCGCGTAGCGGCCGACATCCTCCCGGTCCTTTTCCGCCCGCCGGCGGGTGTTCTCAACCTCCGCCAAGGCCCGGAGCGCCTGATCCTTCAGCTTGGCGTTTTCGGCCCGCAGGGCTTCCATCGCCGCCGACGGCTCGCCGGGCGGCGCGGCCGCCGCTTCCGCCGCCGGGTCCGGGGCCGGTCCGGGCGCCTGTGCCGGGGGCTCGGCCTGGGCCGTGTCCGGGGCTGGCTGGGCGGTGGGGTCGAGGTCGGCTGTGGGGGTCT
>CAYNRD010000602.1:497-1733 GCA_964399515.1 uncultured Mycobacteriaceae bacterium
CGGCCGGTGGCGGGGCCCGGCCCTCCCCCAGCCGCCCTCGGGGCGCCTTTTGGGGCTGGTTCGGCGCCGGGGCGATGCCGGCTTGGCAACCGGCGTTCACTTATCGCCCGCGGTGGGGAACATCAAGCGGCTGACCGTCTTGGCGGTGTAGTCCACCATCGGCACGATGCGGGCATAGTTCAACCGCGTCGGCCCGATCACGCCGATGGCGCCCAGGATGGTCTGGTCCTGGTCCCGGTAGGGGGCGATGATCACCGACCAGCCGGCATGCTGGAACAGGGTGTTCTCGGCGCCGATGAAGATCTGCACGCCGTCGGCGACCTGGGCGGTGTCCAGGATGCGCATCATGGCTTCCTTGGTTTCCAGCGCCTGGAACAGCTGGCGGATGCTCTCCAAATCACCGGTGACGGCCCCGTCGCCCAGCAGCCGCGACTGGCCCTTGACGATCAGCAGCCCGCCCGGGTCGCCGCCGGCATAGGTCGCCAGGCCTTGGGCGACCAGTTTCGAGGTCAGCATGTCCAGCTGCGCGCGCTGGTCCTGGATTTCCGAGGAGATCTCCCGGACCGCCTCGGCCAGGGTCCGGCCGACCAGCCGCGCGTTCAGATAATTGGTTGCCTGGCGCACCGCGTCGGCGGGCAGGCCCGGCGGCAGTTCCAGGATACGATTCTCCACCAGCCCATCAGTGTTGACCAGCACCATCAGCGCCCGGTCGGCGGCCAGCCGCACGATCTCGATATGCTTGAGCGGCCGGTCGGTCTTGGGCGCCACCACCAGGCCGGCGCAGTGGGACAGGCCCGACAGCGCCTCGGTCGCCTCCTCCAGGGCCTGGGACAGGGTCTTTTCGGTGCCGACCAGCTGGGTCTGCAGCGCCAGCCGCTCCTCCTCGCTGACGTCGCCGATCTCCAGCAACCCATCCACGAACAGGCGCAACCCGGCCTCGGTCGGCAGGCGGCCCGCCGAGGTGTGCGGTGCGCGCAGCAACCCGAACTCCTCCAGATCGGCCATGGTGTTGCGGATGGTCGCGGCCGACAGGTCCATGCCCAGGCGTTTGGACAAGGTGCGGCTGCCGACCGGCTCCCCGGTCGAGACATAGGCATCGACCACCGAGCGCAGCACCTCCCGGCTGCGGTCGTTCAACTGCTCGATCATGGCCGGCGGCGCCCGGGTGGCGGCGGGCGGGGGGCGGGTGTCCTCAGGGGTCATGGGGCGGTGCTCCTCGCTGTTGGTATGTTGGGC
>CAYNRD010000603.1:0-1727 GCA_964399515.1 uncultured Mycobacteriaceae bacterium
AGGTCGCGATCCGGGCCGACGTCGGGGTCGGCGACGGCGAGGCGGCCATCTGGACCTGTGATCTGACCCACGGCTACATCGAGATCAACGCCGGGTATCGGACATGACCGACTGGAGCGACCGATGAGCGCCCGCAAACCGGCCCCGGAGGCGCAACAGCCGGCCAGCTTCACCTTCACGCCCGAAAACCAGGCGAAGATCGCCCGAATCATCGCCAAATACCCCGAGGGCAAGCAGGCCAGTGCGGTGATGCCGCTGTTGGACCTGGCCCAGCGCCAGCATGACAACTGGCTGCCGCGCGCCGCCATGGACGCCATCGCGGACATTTTGGAAATGCCGCCGATCCGGGTCTATGAAGTGGCCAGCTTTTACACCATGTATAATAGAGCGCCGGTGGGCAAATTCCTGATCCAGCTGTGCGGAACCACGCCGTGTTGGCTGTGCGGCTCCGATGACGTCAAGCGCGCGATCAAGGACAAGACCGGCCTGGGCATGGGCGAAGATTCGGCCGACGGGCTGTTCACCACCATGGAGGTGGAATGCCTGGGGGCCTGTGTGAACGCGCCTATGGTCCAGATCAATGACGACTTCTACGAGGATCTGAACTACGACCGCATGTGCCAGATCCTCGACGCGCTGAAGGCGGGCCAGGCGCCGCCGGCGGGCTCGCAGACCGGCCGCCGGGGCTCCCAGGCCCAAGCCGGGCCGACCAGCCTGGCCCATATGCGCCCGTCCGGCCACGAGTGAGGGGGACCCCGCGAATGCTTCAGGACAAGGACCGGATCTTCACCAACCTGTATGGGTGGCAGGATTGGGGGCTGGAGGGGGCCCGGGCGCGCGGCGTTTGGGACAACACCCGGTCCCTGATCACGTTGGGGCGGGAGAAGATCGTCGAGGAGGTCAAGGCCTCCGGCCTGCGGGGCCGGGGCGGCGCCGGCTTTCCCACCGGCATCAAATGGGGCTTCATGCCCAAGCAGGTGAACCCGGACAGGCCGCACCACCTGGTGATCAACGCCGACGAATCCGAGCCCGGCACCTGCAAGGACCGGGACATTCTGCGCTTCGACCCCCACCGGCTGCTGGAAGGGGCGCTGGTGTCCAGCTTCGCCATGGGTGCACAGTCTTGCTATATCTATATCCGCGGTGAGTTCTACACCGAAGCGTCGAACATCCAGAAGGCGCTCGACCAGGCCTATGCGGCGGGGCTGTTGGGCAAGAACGCCGCCGGCTCCGGCTATGATTGCGATGTCTATCTGCACCGGGGGGCCGGCGCCTATATCTGCGGTGAGGAAACCTCCCTGATCGAAAGCCTGGAGTGCAAGAAGGGCCAGCCGCGCAACAAGCCGCCATTCCCGGCCGGTGCGGGCCTGTACGGCCGGCCGACCACGGTCAACAATGTCGAGACCATCGCGGTGGTGCCGGAGATCCTGCGCCGCGGCGGAAGCTGGTTCGAGGGCATCGGCCGGCCGACGAACACCGGCACCAAGTGCTTCTGCATCTCCGGCCACGGGAGCCAGCCGGGCTTGTGGACGTCGTCCCCGTGGCCGATGAAGACGTCCTCCAGCACGACGTCGAAGCGCCGGCGCTCACGGCGCAGGAAGCCCAGGGCGTCGTCGACATGGAGCTCGACGTCGAGCGCGTCGAGGCCGAAGTGGCGTCGCGCGGCGGCGACCTCGTCGGGCTCGATCTCGACGCCGACGAGCTCGGCGTCCGGGCGCCGGGCGCGC
>CAYNRD010000604.1:0-1722 GCA_964399515.1 uncultured Mycobacteriaceae bacterium
GATCCGTTCCTTCAACAGGCGCGAATAAATGTCATAGGCCCGTTCGCCGCGGTTGGTCTGCTCGACCACCATTGGCACCAGCGTGTTCATTTGAAAATCGGTAACGGTCATCAAGGTCCTCAAACGGGTCCGGGGAAGCTTGGGGGGGGACACACGCACGCGTCGGGCTTGCGCCGGGCGAGACGCTATCGCACGCGCCACCCCTGTCAACGCCTATCGGCAGCGGCACATCGGCAGCGGTGCAAGGGCGCCCGGCGGGCGCTTATGCCGCCGGCAGTTCCTCGTCCTCGCGCATCAACTCCTCGGTGGTCACCGGCGTGTCGGTGACCTGGGCGATTTCGAAGATGAAATCGACGACCTTTTCCTCATAGAGCGGCGCCCGGATGCTCTCGATCGCCTGGGGGTTTTGCTGGAAGTATTCCAGGACCTGCTTTTCCTGGCCCGGGAATTTCCGCGCCTCGGACATCAGCGCGGTGTTCAGCTCGCCCTGGGTGACCTGGATTTCGTTGCGCCGGCCCAGTTCGGACAGCAACAGACCCAGGCGGACCCGGCGCACGGCGATGGCGCGGTATTCGGCGCGCAGTTCCTCTTCGGGCTTGGCCAGGTCCGGGTCCGGGGTGAACTCGGGATCGGACTTCCGCTCCTCCTCCCGGGCGCGGGCGGCGTCGATTTCCTTCCAAATGGTCTCGAACTCAATATCGACCATGCCGTCGGGGACAGGGAAATCATGGATCTCGGCCAGGGCGTCCAGCAACCGGCGTTTGGCGCGGCCGCGGCTCATCTGGCCAAGCTCGCCCTCGATCTGCTGCTTGATCGCGTCCTTCAGCGCCGCCAGCGATTCGAACCCCACCTCCTTGGCGAAGCCGTCATCGACCTCGGAATTGGCCGCTTGCCGGATCTCCTGCACCTTGACCGCGAACAGGGCGGTTTTGCCCTTGTGCTCGTCGGACGGGTAGTCATCCGGGAAGGTGACGGAGATGTCCTTTTCGTCGCCGACCGACGCGCCCTCCAACTGCTCCTCGAAGCCCGGGATGAACGCGCCGGAGCCCAGCTCCAGCTGATGGCCGGTCGCGCACATCTCCGGGCGCGGCGCCTCGTCGCCGTCCAGCCGGCCTTCGAAATCAATCACCACCTGATCGCCGCGCGCGGCCGGGCGAGCCTCCTCCACGGTCTGGAAACTCTTGTGCCGGGCGGCGATCTCGCCCACCCGCTCGTCGATCATGGCGTCATCGACCGGCACCACCGGCCGTTCGATCGCGATCGCCGCCAGGTCGCCGGGCTCGACCTCGGGCAGCACCTCGACCTCCAGCTTGTATTCCAGGTCCTGGTCCTCGTCGAAGCTGACCACCTGGATCTTGGGCTGCAGGGCGGGGCGCAGCCCCCGCTCGCTCAGGGCGGAGGTCGTGGTCTCGTTGACGGTCTTCTCCAGCACCTCGCCCAGCACCGACTTGCCGAACCGCTTGCGCAGGATCGACATCGGCACCTTGCCGGGGCGAAAGCCCGGCAGGCGCACCTGCCCCCCCATGGTGCTCAATTGGCTGTCGACCCGACGGGAGATTTCGTCGGCGGGGACCGTGACATTGAAGGCGTGTTTCAGGCCGTCCTGGCTAACTTCAACGATTTGCATGCTCGACTTCGCGTGTTCGTTTCGGTGGTCGGCGCCGGCCGGGCGATGGTGCGGGCGGAGGGACTTGAACCCCCACGACAGGTGTCACTGGTACC
>CAYNRD010000605.1:0-1720 GCA_964399515.1 uncultured Mycobacteriaceae bacterium
CCGCGCGGCGGCGGCGGCCGGCCTGAACGGCAGAGCGCGGCTGGAGCATATCGGCTTCGGCACCATGAACGGGCCGGACGGCAAGCCGTTCAAGACCCGCGAAGGCGGCGTGATGAAGCTGCGGGACCTGTTGGACAAGGGGACCGAGGCCGCCTTGGCCCGGCTGGAAGAGGCGGGCCTGGCCCGCGACCTGGACGGGGAAGGGCGCCGGGCCATCGCCCGCATGGTCGGCATCGGCGCGATCAAGTTCGCCGATCTGTCCACCTGGCGGTTGTCCAACTATGTGTTCGATCTGGACCGGTTCATGTCCTTCGAGGGCAAGACGGGCCCCTATCTGCTATACGCCGCGGTGCGCATCCAATCCCTGTTGGAAAAGGCCCGCGACCGGGGCCTGGCCCCGGGGCCGATCCAGCCCGCCGGCCCGGAGGAACACGCCTTGCACCTGACCCTGGCCCGGCTGGGTGACGTGGTCTGGGACGCGTTCGAAAAGCGCGCCCCCAATGAGTTAGCCCAGTTCGCCTTCGATTTGGCCCAAACCTATTCCAGTTTCTATGCCGCGTGCCACATCCTGTCTGAGCCCGATGCCGCCCGCCAGGCCAGTCGGCTGTCCCTGTCCGCGCTGGCCCTGGCGCAGTTGACCCTGTTGTTGGATCTGCTTGGTATCGAGATACCGGACCGGATGTGACGGCGGCGACAGCGGCGGCGCTTTCGGCTTGGGCAGGATCGCGCCTGTTGCTAATTTGTCATGATTTAAAAGACGGGCTGTCACGACCGTGACACATCGGCGTGATACGAGCCCGCCGACCATGAACAAGAGACGTCGACCCGGCGGTCACAGCCGGGCGGGGTTCCAAGGGGGGTATCAATGGCCCAATCCGGTGCCGTGCGCGCGTCCGCGTTGCCCGAAGGAGAGTGCTTCTTGGTCGAGGTGTCCGGTGAGGATGTCGGCCTGGCCTATGTCCGCGGCTATGACTACCTGTTCCAGACCGGCCACCCGGCGCTCTTGTCCATGAATGATCAAGTCTATCCGACCATCGCCCGCATCACCCGCCTGGCCAAGGCTCTGTTGAGCGAGGCGGGACCCTTGGCGGCGGCGGGCTGCATCACCGGGGCTGGTCAGGTCCACAGCTTGCGCAGCATCAGCACCCGTTGCTCATCGGTGACCAGCCCCATTTTCTTGATCACCTTCGACTTCATGTTGAACAGCAAGATCGTGTCGACACCCGGATCGAACAAGGATGTGGAGAAGATGTGCTTGGCAAGCTTCTCCGTCGTCGCCGCGGCTTGAATCATGAAGAAACCTTCGAATTCGTTCCAAGTCAGGGTCGAGGCTTCCTTGATCGCGGTCTTGACGCTTTCCCGGCGCTCTTCGTGATTGCCCTCGTTCTCGATGTGATAGACGACCAAGTACAAGGCCATCCCTGGGGTCTCCTGGCTGATTTGTCGGGGGAGGGCTCTGGCGGCCGCCGACCTGCCATAGAGCATGTTTTTCCGACCTTGCAAACCATGCCTGCACCCGTGCCCGGTCGCGGCGGGCCAAACTGGGGTGAGCGGACATGTCCGATGCCGACGCCGACCCGATGATCGTCCTGGCCCGGCGGGCCAAGGCCAATGCCCATGCGCCCTATTCGAACTTTCCCGTCGGCGCCGCTGTCGAGGCCGGCGGTCGGGTGTACTCGCATCAAGCTCTCCATTTACGACCAACAGGCCACCGCGGAAT
>CAYNRD010000606.1:0-1702 GCA_964399515.1 uncultured Mycobacteriaceae bacterium
GATGGTTGCCCGGCTCTGGTCCTGAACGCGGACTTCCGCCCGCTGAGCTATTTCCCGTTGTCGCTGTGGCCCTGGCAGGACGCGGTCAAGGCGGTGTTCCTGGACCGGGTCAACATCATCGCCGAATATGAGCGGCGGGTGCACAGCCCCGGCTTTTCCATGCGGCTGCCCAGCGTGATTTCCCTGAAGGAATATGTGAAATCGGCGCGCAAGCGGGCCTTCACCCGCTTCTTCGTGTTCCTGCGGGATGGGTTCCGCTGCCAGTTTTGCGGTGTCCGCTTCCCGACCCAGGAGCTGACCTTCGACCACGTCATCCCCCGGTCCAAGGGGGGGCGAACGTCGTGGGAAAACGTCGTTGCCGCGTGCTCCGGATGCAATCTGGTGAAGGGCAACAAGATGCCGGTCGAGGCCGGCATGCTGCCCTTGGTGGAGCCCAGGCAGCCCAGCACGCACCAGCTTCAGGATAACGGTCGAGCCTTCCCGCCAAACTTCCTCCACGAAAGTTGGCGGGATTTTCTTTATTGGGACACCGAACTGGACCAGAACAGCTGATCCGTGCGGTTCAGGCCCGGCCCTGGGCGCCATATCCCTTGAACGCTTCCAACGCGTCGGCCATCTCCGCCTCGGTGAGCCGCATCGGTTCCTGTACGGCGCAGGCCAGCAGGTATTGGCGCGCCAGTGCCTCCACCTCCACGGCCAGCGCCAGGGCCGCCGGCAGGTCCGGCCCCCAGCAGATCAGGCCGTGATTGGCCAAGAGGCAGGCGCGCCTTCCCCGGATTGCGTCCAGCATGGTCGCCGACAGGGCTTGGGTTCCGAACAGGGCATAGTCCGAACACCGGATGTCCGGCCCGCCGGCGATCGCGACCATGTAATGGAATGGCGGGATCGGCCGGCGCAGGCAGGAGAGGGCGGTGGCATGGGCCGAATGGGTGTGGATCACGGCCCCCGCCTCCGGCACGGCCCGGTATAGGTCCGCGTGCATGCGCCATTCGCTGCTGGGCGCCCAGCGCCCGTCATAGCCACCGTCCGGATCCAGGGCGACGATCTGATCGGGCGTCATCCGGGCGTAGGCGATGCCCGAAGGCGTGATCAGGCAGCCCGCCCCGTGACGGGCCGAGACATTGCCAGATTTGCCCTGGTTCAGGTCCAGCCGGCCTAAATCCAGGCAGGTTTCAATGATCGCCCGCCGCAACAGATCGGTCATGGGGGTTTTTCCGTCCTTGGCTTGCCCCTAAACAGGGAGTCCCATCGTTGCCTGCCAGGAGTATCCCCGTGACCGCCCGTGATGACTACCGGATCCTGACCGAAGCGGATGTCGGCCCCTATCTGACCGGCTTGCCGGCGATCGTGGCGAAACTGGGCGGCGGCCCCGGCGACTGGCGGGTGGCCGAGGTGGGCGACGGCAATTTGAACCTGGTGTTCCTGGTCGATGGGCCCGGCGGCTCGGTCTGCGTCAAGCAGGCCCTGCCCTATGTGCGGCTGGTCGGCCCCGACTGGCCGATGAAGCCGGTCCGGGCGTTCTTCGAGCAGGCCTGTTTGGCCGAGCACGCCCGCCATACCGGCCGGCTGACCCCGGAGCTGTACCATTACGACGCCGCCAATTACGCCATGGTGATGGAAAAGCTGAGCCCGCACATCATCCTGCGCCGGGGCATGATCGAGGGCGTCGTTTACCCGCGCCTGGCCGACGATCTGTCCGAAT
>CAYNRD010000607.1:0-1698 GCA_964399515.1 uncultured Mycobacteriaceae bacterium
CCGCCCCTCCCAAACCCCTCAACCTGGCCCTGCAGGGCGGCGGCGCCCATGGCGCCTTCGCATGGGGGGTGCTGGACGCCCTGCTGGAGGACGGCCGGGTGACGCCGGAGGGGATCTGCGCCACCTCCGCGGGCACCATGAACGCGCTGGCCCTGGGCTATGGCCTGCATCTGGGGGCCAAGACCGGCGACGGGCCGGAGCGGGCCCGGGAACGGCTGGAGGCGCTGTGGCGGGCGGTCAGCGATGCCGGGCGGATGAGCCCGCTGCGCCTGGGGAAATGGCCCGGCTTCGCGCTGGAATCCACCGCGGTCTGGTCCGCCTTCGACGCGCTGAGCCGCATGGTCTCCCCCTATCAGTGGAACCCGTTCGACTACAACCCGCTCAAGGACGTGCTGGAGCGGGTGATCGACTTCGACGATCTGCGCTGCTGCTGGGCGGCCAAGCTGTTCATCTCCGCCACCGATGTGGAGACCGGCAAGGTCCGCGTGTTCGAGAACAGTGAGTTGACCATCGACGTCGCCCTGGCGTCGGCCTGCCTGCCGTACGTGTTCAAGGCGGTGGAGATCGACGGCCGCCATTACTGGGACGGCGGCTTCATGGGCAATCCGGCCCTCTACCCGCTGTTCTACCGCACCGACAGCCGGGACGTGATGATCATCCACATCAACCCGATCGAGAGGGCGGGCGTGCCGAAGACCGCCGCCGAGATCAACAACCGCCTGAACGAAATTTCCTTCAACAACTCCCTGCTGAAGGAGCTGCGCGCGATCGCCTTCGTCAAGAAGCTGGTCGAGAACGATATGCTCAAGGACGGCTATGAACAGCACTTCAAGGATGTGCTGGTCCACTCGATCCGGGCCGAGCGGGCCATGTGCGCCTATTCGGTGGCGTCGAAATTCGACACCTCGTGGCCGTTCCTGACCGAGCTGCGGGACCGGGGCCGCCAGGAAGCCCGCCACTGGCTGGACCACAACGCCGACGCCATCGGCCATCGGGACACGGTCGACCTGCATGGGGAGTTCCTGGGCTCGGTCAGCCGCATGTTCGCGCAAGCCGACAAAGATGCGGCGGAGTGACGGGAACCGGATGGGGGACGGCCGATGGGCAAACTGATCGATGGGGTCTGGGTGACCGACGACGTCGCGGCGGCCGGCCCCGATGGCCAATGGCGGCGGGCCGAAAGCGTGCTGCGGGCGTGGGTGACCGAGGACGGCCCATACCGGCCGGAGCCGGGCCGGTACCACCTCTACGCCGCCTGGAACTGCCCCTGGGCGCACCGGGCGCTGATCCTGCGCGCGGTGATGGGCTTGGAAGAGGCGATCGGGGTCAGCTTCGCCCGGCCCCGGCGCACCGACCAGGGCTGGGTGTTCTCCCCGCCGGGATCGGGGGACGGTTTCGAGGATGCGCTGTTCGGCTCGGCGGCCTTGCACCAGGTCTATACACGCGCCGAGCCGGGCTATACCGGCCGGGTCACCGTACCGGTGCTGTTCGACGAACAGACCGGCCGCATCGTCTCCAACGAATCCTCGGAAATCGCCCGGATGTTCGGCACCGTGTTCCGGCCCTTGGGCACCCGGGACGCGGAGCCCGTGCCCGACGGCCGCGTGGCGGAGATCGACGCCTGGAACGCCCGCATACATCGGGACCTGAACAACGGCGTCTACCGGGCCGGCTTCGCGTCCACCCAGGCCGCCTAGG
>CAYNRD010000608.1:0-1696 GCA_964399515.1 uncultured Mycobacteriaceae bacterium
CGTTAGGCGAAGCTCCGTCGATATGCTTCGACCTCCCAAGTCTCGATGAACCGGCGTTGTAATGGGAAAAGTATTGCACGCCGCCGAGACGTTGAGTACGAGCCGAGGCGCACCGCGCCGGAAACCGGCCGTTTTTGGCTTGGGATACCGATTTTTTGCGCCTGGCCGCATGCCGACAGCGCGTGCGGCTGAGAAACCCGAGGATGGCTTGTCCACCGGGATGGGGGGCGAGGCGGCTTGGGCGACAGCGATCTGGGCAGGGCCGATCGCCGGCTGGTGGGAAGATCGCGGACGGGAAGCGCGGGCGTCACGACCGTTCGGTTTGCCCGTGAACAGTTTTCAATCGGGCGATTGCCACACGTCCAGCGGGTCGCTGCCGGGGCCTTCGTGGCGGTCGGCGGGATCGACGAAGTGCAATTCCAGATACCGAGCCACGTAGTCGAGGATCGAATTGGCTTCGGGGATGTCGGGGTTGGAGGTCGGGCCCATCGGCTCGAACCGCATGCCCTTGAACCGCCGCACCGCCTCGTCGACCGGCAGGCCGTATTGCAGCGCGAGGGAGAAGGCCCGGCAGAACCCCTGCGTAAGCCCCGAGAGGGTGGAGCCTTCCTTGCTCATCTTGATGAACACCTCGCCCGGGGAGCCGTCTTCGAACAGGCCGATGGTCAGGTAGCCTTCATGGCCCATGATCTGGAACTTGTGCGTCACGGAGTCGCGTGAGGCAGGCAGCGATCGGCGTTGAGGCTTGGGCATAGAGGCGTACGGTGGCGGGCTGGCCCAAGCATCGGCGGCCAGGGAGGCCGCGAAGCTCGGGCTTTCCACCCTTCTGGTGGACAAGGACGCCTTCCCGCGCCCCAAGCCCTGCGGCGGCGGGCTCACCATGCGGGCCGTGAACTCCCTGGACTTTCCCCTGCCGGACGCGCTGGTGGAAAACCGGCTCTACGGCGCGCGGGTGCGGCTGGACAACGCCCGCATAGAAGTGCGCCTGCCCAAGGCCGTGGCCGTCAGCATCCACCGCGAGCGCTTTGACGATCACCTGTTGTACATGGCCCGCCACGCGGGCAGCGACGCGCTGCTCCAGGCCAAGGTCCGCGAAATCGCCCCGCTGGAGCACCCCGGGACCTCGGGCGTGGAGGTCCGGCTGGCGGACGGGCGCAGCGTGACGGCCAAGTGCGTCATTGTGGCCGAGGGCGCCACGGGCCGCCTCAAACGCGCGGTGCGCGGCCCAGACCCCAAGGAGCACCGCTGGCTGTGCCTGTGCCGGGACGTGGCCTCGCCGGCAAGCTACGGCAACACGGACCTCATGGACATCCACTGCGGGCTGGCCCCCACGGGGTACGGCTGGGTGTTTCCGCGCAACGGCACGGTCAACGTCGGCCTGGGCGCCCTGGCCCACCACTTTCAGCGCCCCCGGGACACCTTCGGCAGTTTTCTGCAGCAGGCCGAAATGGGCGAGCCCGCCCCGGACCAGGCGCACTCCATTCCCCTGGGCGGGGTACGCCGGCCCCTGGCGGCCGGCAACGTGCTGCTGGCCGGGGACGCCGGCGGGTTTGCCGACGCCTTTTCCTGCGAGGGCATCGCCTACGCCATCCAGTCCGGCCGGGCCGCGGCGCGGGCCGCCGCCGAACACCTGCTGCGCGCGCCGGACCGCCCCCTGGCGGCGGTTTACGCCAGCCATTGCCGGGAAATCCTCACC
>CAYNRD010000609.1:0-1689 GCA_964399515.1 uncultured Mycobacteriaceae bacterium
GGGGCTTCGCGGTCGTCGCCGGCGAGGTCAAGAACCTGGCCAACCAGACCGCGTCCGCCACCGCCAAGGTCTCCGCCCAGATCAATCAGATGCGGGACGTGACCGACAGCGTCGTTGATGCGGTCGGCGGCATTCGCACCACCATCCAGGACATGAACGCCACCACCACCGCCATCGCCCAGGCCATGGATGAGCAGAACACCATCCTGGTCGAGATCACCGCCGCCAGCGACGCGGCCGCCGACGGCACCCGCTCGGTCTCCAGCCATGTGCACGCCATCCAAGCCGGCAACCAGGAGGCGTCGGCCGCCTCCGAACAGCTGGCCGGTGCCGCCGCCCGGTTGGACCGCAACACCCAGACCCTGCGCGACGAAGTGTCCGCGATCGTTAGGGGCATGCGCGGCGCCTGACCGGCCGGTTGGGCACCGCCCGGGCCCGGGCCCGCCAGTCCCCTCGACAAATCCGACCGGTCTGGCATAACCGGTGGTGTTTTGGGCGCTCGCCCCCCTTTCGGTATGTCGGCGCCCGGTCTTGATGGGTGTGACCATGTCCTCGGCTTCCGACCAGTCTTCGTTTCTCTATGCCGGCAACGCGCAGTTCCTGGCCGATCTCTACGCCCGGTACGAGCGGGACCCGTCCAGCGTCGATGACGGCTGGGCGCGGTTCTTCGACCAGTTCGGCGATCCGGGCGAGGTCGCCGAAGGCGATGCCAAGGGCCCCAGCTGGGGGCTGAAGAACGGGGAGATCCTGGGCGATCTGGTGCCCGGCGCCGATGGCTGGGCCGAGGCGCTGCTGGCCCTGGCCCCCAGCGCCGAGCCGATCAAGCCGGCGGGCGGCAAGCCCCAGGCCGCACCGGCGCCCCAGGCGGCCCCTTCCGCCAAGGATGCGCGCGCCGCCGCGATCGACAGCATCCGGGCCCTGATGCTGATCCGGGCCTACCGGGTCCGCGGCCATCTGGAAGCCAGCCTGGACCCGTTGGGCCTGGAAAAGCGCGGCACCCATCCCGAACTGGACCCGATGTCCTACGGCTTCACCGAGGCCGACTGGGACAAGCCGATCTTCATCAACTTCTACCTGGGCTTGGAGACCGCCAGCCTGCGCACCATCGTCGAGCGGCTGCGGGCGATCTATTGCGGCTGTGTGGGGGTGGAGTATCAGCACATCCAGGACCCGGACCAGAAACGCTGGCTGCAGGAGCGGATCGAGAATGACGAGCTGAACTACACCCAGTTCACCGACCGCGGCAAACACGCCATTTACGAGCGCCTTGTCGCCGCCGAAAGCTTCGAGAAATTCCTGAACCTGAAATACACCGGCACCAAGCGGTTCGGCCTGGACGGGGCCGAGGCCATGGTGCCGGCGCTTGAGCAGATCATGAAGCGCGGCGGCCAGATGGGCCTGAAGGAAATCGTCCTGGGCATGGCCCACCGGGGCCGGCTGAACGTGCTGGCCAATGTCATGGGCAAGCCGTTCCAGGCGATCTTTTCCGAATTCCAGGGCCAAAGCTCCAACCCGGACGAGGTCCAGGGCTCCGGCGACGTGAAATACCATCTGGGCACGTCCTCCGACCGGGATTTCGACGGCAGTGTCATCCACCTGTCCCTGACCCCCATCCCCTCCCACCTGGTGGCGGTGAACCCGGTGGGCTTGGGCTAGGTGCGCGCCTAGCAGGCCCAGCGGGGTGACTTG
>CAYNRD010000610.1:0-1680 GCA_964399515.1 uncultured Mycobacteriaceae bacterium
GATCGGTCTCGGCGATTTCGATGTCGAACACGTCAATATCGGCGAACTTCTTGAACAGCACCCCCTTGCCTTCCATGACCGGCTTGGACGCCAAGGGGCCGATCGGCCCCAGGCCCAAGACCGCCGTGCCATTGGTGACCACGCCGACCAGATTGCCGCGCGCGGTCATGTCCAGGGCCGCCAGCGGCTCGTCCACGATCGCTTCGCAGGCATAGGCGACGCCGGGGGAATAGGCCAGGGCCAAGTCCCGCTGGGTGGACAGGGGCTTGGTGGGCACGACCGAGATTTTGCCGGGCGTCGGCTTCTTGTGGAATTCCAGGGCCGCGTCCTTCAGCCGGTCCCGGTCCGATGGGGCCGGGGCGCCATCGGCCGCCGGCGGTGCCGCGCCCTCGGGCGCCCTCGTGTCGTCGGCCATGTCCGCGTCCCCCTGGTGATCCGATCATCGCCCCGGTTATAGGCTAGGGCCGCGGGGACGGAAATGGGGGCCGGTCACTCGTCCCGGCGGCCGCGCCGGTTGCGGGGATCGGGGGTGTCGCGGGGGGCGTCGCCGTCATCGGCCGGGTCCGGCACGTCGATCATGTCCTTGGGCGGCGGGCGTTCCTGCCAGATGTCGATGCCGACGATGCGTTGCTGGCGGCTGGCGCCGGTCCGGTCCACCTCGGTCGGCACCGGCCGGGTCCGGTCCGTGAACGCCGCGTACAGCGCCACGACCGATTTCAGATAGAAACCGCAGGTCACCGCCAGCAACACGGCGACCAGCCCATAGCCGAACAGCCCCGTCGCCTCGCCACCGCCGATCGGCACCTGCTGGGCCACCATCAGCAGGCCGCTGGCCAGGAAGATCGCGAAGGAGATGGTCGGCATCATGCGCGCCGCCTCGATCTCCGCCGGCTGGCGCACGGCGAAGCCGTCCTGCAGGGCGATCACCCGGATGAACCGGGCCGCCGGCAGGATCACCGCCGCCAGGGTGGCGGCCAGCTGCGGGAACGGGCGCGGCTCGATCAGGTCCACTACCACCCCCGCCAGCAGGATCACCAGCAGGTAGCGGTGCATGTTGGTGCTGGGTGGCTGGCGCTTCATGGGCGGCGGCGGCTCCTTTGCATAAGGCCACCACTATCACGCCATCGCCGCTGCCGTGTCGAGGGGGCACCGGCGCGGCTGCCCGCCCGGACGGGACCCCCTGCGCCCACCCCCGGCGTCGCCGCGGGTTTGGCCACCACCGGCATCGGCGGGCGCCCCTGTCCCAGCGATTGCGTATGACCCCCGCACTCGCAGGCGAGCGATCTATATACCGTCCCCGAAACTCGACGTTGAGCGACCCGAGACATAGGTGACAGATCGTACCGGAGACATGGGTTACACTTTTGGGCTTTGGCCGGGGGGTGCGATGCCTTGGAAGGAGTGTTCGGTGGAAGACGAGAGGTTACGGTTTGTCGCGCGCTTGCTGGATGGCGAAGGTGAGATGGCGCGCCCTGCAGGATTCGAACCTGCGACCGTCCGCTTAGAAGGCGGGTGCTCTATCCAGCTGAGCTAAGGGGCCGTCTTTCGGCACGCTTAGTGCGTCCAGGGCTGCTTTCTGTCAAAAGCAAAATTCTCGGAATAGGATTTTACCAGCCGCTTACGCTCGCGGGGCTCTTCGACGGAGAAGCTCAGTATCTCGCGCCGGGCATAGGCAATCGC
>CAYNRD010000611.1:0-1679 GCA_964399515.1 uncultured Mycobacteriaceae bacterium
CGGGGGCGGGCGGGGCGCCCGGCGGGGTGTCGCCCACCTCCACCGCCGGCTTGCGGCGTTTGAACAAGCTGGTCATCGATCCGCCCCGGTCACGCGTCCCGCCACACCGGATCGCGCTTGTCCAAGAAGGCGCCGATGCCCTCCGCCGCGTCCTCGGTCATCATGTTTTCGGCCATGACCCGGGCGGCATAGGCATAAGCCTGGTCCAGGTCAAGGTCAGCCTGGCGGTAGAACGCCTCCTTGCCGATGCGCACGGTCTTGGCCGATTTGGCGGCGATGGTGGCGGCCAGATCCGCCACGGCTTCGTCCAGGACATCGGCCGGCACGGCCCGGTTGATCAGGCCCAGGCCCCGGGCCGCTTCGGCGTCGATCATCGCCCCGGTCAGCAGCATTTCCATGGCCGGCTTTCGGCCGATGTTCCGGGACAGGGCGACCATGGGTGTGGAGCAGAACAGCCCGATATTGACCCCCGGCGTGGCGAAGCGCGACCCCTCGCTGGCGACGGCCAGGTCACAGGACGCCACCAATTGGCACCCCGCCGCGGTGGCGATGCCGTCGATCTTGGCGATCACCGGTTTGGGGCAGCGGACGATGGCGGTCATCAGCCGGGAACAGGTCTCGAACAGGTCCTGGAAGGCGTCCAGGCCGCTTGTGGCCCGCAATTCTTTCAGGTCATGACCCGCGCAGAACGCGGGTCCGCCCGCCGCCAGCACGATCACCTTGACCGTCTCGTCGCTCCCCAAGTGCTCGATCGCCTGCAAAAGGGCCGTCATCATCGCCATGGACAGGGCGTTGCGCGCCTTGGGACGGTTCAGGGTCAGGGTGGCGACGGCGCCGTCGGCGCGGGACAGCACGGGCGGCTCAAGGGCGGTGTCGGGCATGGCAAGGGCTTCCTGGTTCACGGCGTCGGAGTTGTCAGTGCGCGGTGCAATGGTATCAGATGATGGGCGTTCCATGGCGACAATCCCGTCCCGCAACCGACCGCCCAGGCCCAATGACCGATCCGACACCCTCCCCCTACGACGCCCCGTTCCTGGCCCGCCGGCCGGCCAACCACCAGCCCTTGACGCCTTTGTCCCTGTTGGACTGGGTGGCCGATACCTATCCGGGCAAGCCGTCGATGATCTCAGGCGCGCGCCGGTTCACCTGGGCGGAGATGCGGGCCCGGTGCCGCCGGTTGGCCTCGGCGCTGCGGGCCCGGGGCATCGGCCTGCGGGACACGGTCTCGGTGATGGGGTTCAACACGACCGAGCTGTATGAGGCCCATTTCGGCGTGCCCATGGCCGGTGCGGTGATGAACGCGCTGAACATCCGCCTGGACCCGGCCACCATCGCCTTCATCCTGGAGCATGCCGAGGCCAAGCTGCTGATCGCCGACCGGGCCTTCGGGCCGGTGGTCAAGGCGGCCTTGAGCCATATGGCGACCCCGCCGCCGGTGATCGACATCGCCGATCCGGACGACCCCAACCCGCCGATCGCCGAGATGACCTATGAGGATCTGCTGGCGACCGGCGACCCAGACTTCGCCTGGGCGATGCCGGCGGATGAATGGGACCCCATCACGCTGAACTACACCTCGGGCACCACTGGCAACCCCAAGGGTGTCGTCTACAGCCACCGGGGCGCGTATCTGAACGCCATGGCGGAGTTGGTGGTCTGGCAGATGCCCAATTTCGCCC
>CAYNRD010000612.1:0-1672 GCA_964399515.1 uncultured Mycobacteriaceae bacterium
CCTCGATGTTGTCGATCTTCTTGGTGTGGCGCCCCAGGCCCAGCTGATCCTCGATCCGGTCGAAGGTGGTATTGGCGAAGGCCATCTCGTCGGGGCCGTGCATCTTCGGCTTGACGATGTAGACCGAACCCGCCCGGCTGTTGCGCGGCCCCTCCGCCTTGGCCAGATCGTGTCGGGCGATGAGGGCGGTGGTGAGCCCGTCCAGCAGACCTTCGGGGATTTCGGCGCCATCGCCGTCCAGGACCGCTGGCGTGGTCATCAGGTGGCCGACATTGCGGACCAGCATCAGGCTGCGCCCCTGCAGGGTCAGGGCGGTTCCGTCCGGCGCCGTATAGGTCCGGTCCGGGTTCAGGCGCCGCGCGATGGTCTTGCCGCCCTTGGGCACGCTTGCGGCCAGATCCCCCTTCATGAGGCCCAGCCAGTTGCGATAGGCGGCGGCCTTGTCCTCGCCATCCACCGCGGCGATCGAATCCTCGCAGTCCATGATGGTTGACAGCGCCGCCTCCAGCACCACGTCGGCAACATGGGCGGGATCGTCCTTGCCGATCGGGTGGCCGGCATCAATGACGATCTCCAGATGCAGGCCGTTCCGGGCCAGCAGCACGGCACTGGGTGCCGTGGGCTCGCCCCTGTAGCCCCTGAACTGGTTGGGATCGACCAGGCCGGTTTCGGCGCCATCGGCCAGTTCGACCATCAAGGCGCCGTCCTGGACGACGTATCGGGTCACATTTGCGTGGCCGCCGGCCGCCAGGGGGGCGGCCTTGTCCAGATGGCGCTTGGCGAAGGCGATCACCGCCGCGCCGCGTGCCGGGTTGTAACCGCCGGCCCGGGTCTTGCCGTCGGCCTCGTCGATGGCGTCGGTGCCGTACAGCGCGTCATACAGGCTGCCCCAGCGGGCGTTGGCCGCGTTCAACGCATAGCGGGCGTTCAGCACCGGCACCACCAGTTGCGGGCCGGCGACCCGTGCGATCTCCGGATCGACATTGGTGGTTTCGATCTCGAAATCATCCCCTTCGGGAACCAGATAGCCAATCTCGGTCAGGAACGCCTTGTAGTCCGCGAAGTCAAAGCCGGTCCCGCGCCGGGTTTTCAACCAGTCGTCGATCTGGGTTTGCATCCGCTCCCGGATCTCCAGCAAGTCCCGATTGCGGGGGCCGAATTCGGTGATCAGGGTTGCCAGGGCCTGCCAGTACCCGTCGGCCGTGACGCCGCTGCCGGGCAGCGCCTCCTCCAGGATGAAGTCGTATAAGGGCTTGGCGACGGATAAGCTGCCCACGGTCACGCGTTCGGTCATGGCTGTTCCAGGGATCGGGGGGTCAAAATCGGCGCCGGATGCCGACGCTGGCGCGATTTGTTCCCCGCCAAGCCGACCCATGTCAAATTTTTTGCCCGCCCGCCCGCACCGCCCAGCGGTCAGCGATCCCTCAGGCCGGCGATGCGTCCCTCGACCACCGCTTCCGCCTGGCCGGAGGAATGCTGAACCGATGCCGTGAACCGCCAAACGCCGCTTTCCGGCAGGATCGGCCGGGCCTGATACTCCCCAGGCGCGCTTTCGATCATGGTCACCCGGATGCCGCGCCCGCTGCCGTCGGCCGGGTCGGCCGACAGGGTGACCCGGGCCGCGCGCACTGGCTGGCCGGCCGCGTCCCGGGCCGCCACCGCCAGCGCCGTG
>CAYNRD010000613.1:0-1671 GCA_964399515.1 uncultured Mycobacteriaceae bacterium
CATGGCGGCCTGACCTTGGGCGACCTGGCGACCATGGGCGACAAGGTCGCGACGCGCTGCCACAGGGCCCCGGAAATCTGGCTGGAGCGGGTCGAGCGCACGGGCCATGGCGAACAGCAGCGCCAGCCAGTCACCCTGGACCAGCGCCTGGCCGAAATGCTGATGATGGGGCTACGCCTTACGGGCGGCATCCCGCGCCTGCGGGTGATGGAGGAATGCGGCCGGGACGTGGGCAATCTGCTCGACCGGGACGGGGTCGCGCGCATGACCGAGGCGGGCCTGTTGGCCTTCGACGACCATCGCCTGCGGGCGACCCCCGATGGCTTGCGGGTGCTGGACGGGGTGTTGGCTCGGATCCTGCCGGGGTGAGCGGGCGACCCGACCGGCCGCTTCACGCCTCGGGGATGATGTCGTCCAGGTTGGGCTCGTCCCAGGTGACGCTTTGGTCCATCTCGATCGCCGGGGTAGCGGTGCGCGGCTGGCGCACGATCTTCGCCGGAACGCCGGCCACGGTGGCGTTCGCCGGCACCGGCTTCAGCACCACGGACCCGGCGGCGATCTTGGCGTTGGCGCCGATCTCGATGTTGCCCAGCACCTTGGCGCCGGCGGAGATCAGCACCCCTTCCCGCACCTTCGGGTGCCGGTCGCCGGACTCCTTGCCGGTGCCGCCCAGGGTCACGCCCTGCAGGATCGAGACGTTCTTTTCCACCACCGCCGTCTCGCCGATCACCACGCTGCTGGCATGGTCGATGAACACGCCCGGCCCGATCGGCGCGCGCGGATGGATGTCAACGCCGAAGGTCTCCGACCCGCGACTTTGCAAATAATGGCTCAAGGTCAGGCGCTGCTGGCCCCAGAAGTAATGGGCGATCCGGTGGTTCTGCAGCGCCAGGTACCCCTTGAAGAACAACAGCGGCGTCAAATGGTCCGGGCAGGCGGGGTTGCGGTTGTGATGGGCGACCAGGTCGCGCAGCGCGAAGCGTTCGATGCACGGCTCCGCCTCCAACGCCTCCCGCACCAGGGACTTCACCGCGTCCTTCTGCAGGAAACTGTCGGCGATCTTGTCGGCCAGATGGATGGACAGCACCTCGGCAAAGCTCTTCGCGCGCAGGATCGTGGCCTGCAGCCACCCGGCCAGCAACGGCTCCGCCGTGACCCATTGGGCCGCGGTCTCCCGAATTTCGTCGAAGGAGACGATCTCCGCCGCCTCATCCCGGCAGTCGGCCGCCATCGGCCCGGTGATGGTCTCGAAGAGCGGTGTGTTGGGCGTCGGCGGTGACGCCACAGGCTGAACACTCATGGCTGCGTTCCCTTACGACAGGCGGATCCGGGCTCCATGGGTCTGGGACGGGTCCAAGTGCTATACCAATCCGCGCCGCCCGCAAACCCGGGTAAACCAACCGTTTCGGAAAAACTGTTACGGTCATTGGTCAACAATCCGCCCCCGGACATGGTGACGCGGGGTGCCCCGTGACCGGATCGCACGGGTGTGCCGTCACCGCTGGATCGCCGCAAAGTATTTCAAATTTTATCTTAATTATTTACTTCTTGTTTACGATATTTCAGCGTTTTCGCGTTCAAGATTACATGACAAGACTTTGTTTCCACACTAAGATATGATCATTCGTGACTGTGGTTAGGTCTGCGGGGCACGGGGGCATCGGGAGCGGA
>CAYNRD010000614.1:0-1666 GCA_964399515.1 uncultured Mycobacteriaceae bacterium
ACCGGTGCCCCGTGACACGGGTGATTCGGTGGCCCCCGGTCGTGCCGGGGCGGATGTTCACACCGGCCAAAATGGGCTAAGCGCATCGGACCCGCCGGGTCCCGAGTCCGGGGCTGACGGCGTCCCCGAACCCTTGGGCAGACCCGCCATGCACGACATCCGCCGGTTGCGGGACGATCCCGATGCCTTCGACGCGGCCCTGGGCCGGCGCGGCCTGGCCCCCATGGCCCGGACCATCCTTGACTTGGATGCCAAGCGCCGGGCCGGGCAGACCGAATTGCAGACCCTGCAGGCGCGCCGCAACGAGGCGTCCAAGCAGATCGGCCAACGGAAGTCCCGGGGCGAGGACGCCCAAGCGTTGATCGACGAGGTGGCGACGATCAAGGCACGCATGGCCGAACTGGAAGACCAGGAGCGCGCCCTGGCCGACCAGGTCACCGATGCCCTGTCGTCCGTACCGAACGCGGTCGCCGACGACATCCCCCAGGGCACGGACGAGGCGGCCAATCTGGAAGTCCGCCGGGTCGGCACGCCGTCCGCGATCCCCGATGCCAAGCAGCATTTCGAGCTGGGCGAGGGGTTGGGCGGCATGGATTTCGAGACCGCCGCCAAGCTGTCCGGCGCCCGGTTCGTGGTGCTGCGCGGCCAGATCGCCCGGCTGGAGCGGGCCTTGGGCCAGTTCATGCTGGATCTGCATACCACCGAGCACGGCTACCAGGAGGTCTCGCCGCCGCTTCTGGTCCATGACCACGTCATGTATGGCACGGCGCAACTGCCCAAATTCGCCGAGGATCAGTTCAAGACCACCTCCGGCCATTGGCTGGTGCCGACCGCCGAGGTGCCGCTGACCAACCTGGTCGCGGGCGAGATCCTGGAGGCCGAGGCCCTGCCGTTGCGCTTCACGGCCCTGACCTATTGCTTCCGGGCCGAGGCGGGGGCGGCGGGCCGGGACACCCGCGGCATGATCCGCCAGCACCAATTCTCCAAGGTGGAACTGGTCTCGATCACCGACCCGGACAGCTCGGACGCCGAGCAGGAGCGCATGCTGTCCTGTGCCGAAGCGGTGCTGAGGCGCCTGGAGCTGCCCTATCGGGTGGTTAGCCTGTGCGACGGCGATATCGGCTTCGCCGCCCGGCGCACCTATGACATCGAGGTCTGGCTGCCCGGCCAGGACACCTATCGGGAGATTTCCTCCTGTTCCACCTGCGGCGATTTCCAGGCCCGGCGCATGAACACCCGCCTGCGCGCCAAGGGCGAGAAGCAAACCCGCTTCGCCCACACCCTGAACGGCTCCGGCGTGGCCGTTGGCCGGGCCCTGGTGGCGGTGCTGGAGAACTACCAGCAGCCGGACGGCCGGGTGGCGGTGCCGGACGCGCTTACGCCCTATCTGGGCGGGCTGACCCATCTGGGCGGGGGCTGACCGCCATGGCCGAGGGCGCGGGACCCAGGATCCTGGTCACCAATGACGACGGCCATCATTCCACCGGCATCGGCATCCTGGAACGGATCGCCCGCACACTCAGCGACGATGTCTGGGTGGTGGCACCCGAGGCCGAGCAATCGGCGACCAGCCATTCCCTGACCATCCACCGGCCCCTGCGGCTTCGGGAGTTGGCCGACCGGCGCTACGCGGTCGACGGCCCGCCCGCCGACTGCGTGCTGATCG
>CAYNRD010000615.1:0-1657 GCA_964399515.1 uncultured Mycobacteriaceae bacterium
GGCGGCTTTCCCGCCCCCTACGCAAATGCGTCCCCGCCCGCCGATGCGCTCTACTTCCAGACCATTTGTCAGGCCTTGGCCGATCACGGCTTGGACGGCGCGGACATTTATGGCGAGCCCGGCCGGGCGCTGGTCGCGGGGGCGGCGGGGCTGATCGTGCAGGTGGTTTTGCGCCGGGGCCTGGACCTGCACCTGAACGATGGCGTCTACGGGGCCATGAACGAGTTCGTCTATGGCGGCATCGACCTGCCGGTCCGGGCCCTGGCCGCCGACCGCACCCTGTCCGACCGCACGGCCGGCTTCCGGTTCCTGGGCCCCACCTGCGACAGCCACGACATCATGGACGGGCCCTACGCGCTGGCGGAGGATATCGCCACCGGTGACTGGATCGAGATCGGCCAGGCCGGTGCCTATTCGGCGGTGCTGCGCACCGGATTCAATGGCTGCCATGGCGGGCCGGTTGTGCTGTTGGCGGACCCACCGATGCTGGGCGGTGACGTCACGCCGCCCCTGGCGGCATGAGCCGGTGGGCCGACGGCGCCGAGTCGCTGTCCAAAAAAAGAGAATACTGGTATCTAAATAGTCCAGCTGGTGGAAATCGGTACGGTTGCGATGCGATCCCCCCCCTTTCCGGTGCGGGGCAGGGTGTGGGTATTTCGCCTCTTTTTGGGTATTTTCGCCGGAAGCTGAAAATTTTGCCGGCGTTGGCGTATGGTGACTTCAACGTGATTTACAAACCTGGGTATTGGTTCGGACATGGAACAGAAACTGATCAAGGCGCTCAGCCCGGCGGGCTTCCACAAGCTGGCCTACACGGAATGGGGCGATCCCGACATCGGCAAGGATGTGATCTGCGCCCACGGCCTGTTGCGCACGGGGCGTGACTTCGACGCCCTGGCCGAAGGGTTGAGCGGCGGCATGCGGGTCGCGTGCCCGGACCTGGCCGGCCGGGGGCGGTCGGACCGGCTGATGAACCCGGAATTCTACACCGTGCCCCAATACGTCTCCGACATGGCGGTGCTGGTGGCCCGGTTGGGCGGCGACCAGGTGGATTGGGTCGGCTCCAGCCTGGGCGGGATCATCGGCATCAGCATGGCGGCGTTGCCGCGCAACCCGATCCGCAAGCTGGTGGTGGTCGATGTGGGGCCGTTCGTGCCGGCGGCGGCATTGGGGCGCATCGGCGATTACGCCGGCGAGCGGGACTATGCCGACCTGTCCGAGGCGGAGGCGGACATCCGCACCATTTACGCGCCCATGGGCGACCTGACCGACGCGCAGTGGCAGCACTTGACCCGCCATTCCGTGGTCGAGAAGCCGGGCGGCGGCTTTACCCGCCATTATGACCCGGAGATCGCCCAGGTCTTCGCGGAGACCATGACCGAGGACATGCGGTTCTGGGAGTTGTGGGATGCGATCCGCTGCCCGGTCCTAGTGCTGCGCGGGGCCGACTCCGATCTGTTGACCGCCGAGACCGCGCGGGAGATGACCCGGCGCGGCCCCCAGGCCACCTTGGTGGAGATTCCGGGCTGCGGGCATGTGCCGTCCCTGATGACCGAGGATCAGATCGCGGTCGTGCGAGAGTTCCTGACCGCTTGACCTGGGCTCGGCGCGGCCAAGCTTATGGGCGTCCCTGAACCGCCCGGGTGAGCCCCCCATG
>CAYNRD010000616.1:0-1652 GCA_964399515.1 uncultured Mycobacteriaceae bacterium
GTGATCTGTTCGGGTCCGGCCGGATGTTCCTGCCCCAGGTGGTCAAGGCGGCCCGGGTGATGAAAAAGGCCGTCGCCTATCTGATGCCGTTCATCGAGGCGCTGAAGACCGGCTCGGCCGAGAGCCGCCGGCTGCCCAAGGTGGTGATGGCGACGGTCAAGGGCGACGTGCACGACATCGGCAAGAACATCGTTGGCGTTGTGCTGCAGTGCAACAATTTCGAGGTCGTCGATCTGGGCGTGATGGTGCCCGCCCACACGATCCTGGACACGGCCGAGCGGGAGCGGGCGGATCTGATTGGCCTGTCCGGGCTGATCACGCCCTCCTTGGATGAGATGTGCCACGTGGCGGGGGAGATGCAGCGACGGGGCCTGGACATCCCGCTTCTGATCGGCGGCGCCACCACCTCAAAGAAGCATACGGCGGTCAAGATCGTGCCCAATTACGACCGGCCGGTGGTCCATGTCCTGGATGCGTCCCGGGCGGTCGAGGTGGCGGCCAAGCTGGCCTCGGCCGATCAGCGCCAAGCCTATTGGCGGGACATCAAGGCCGAATACGACCGGGTGCGGGAGGCGTTCGGCAAGCCGTCGGGCGCCCGCAACCTGACCACCTATGCGGCGGCGTTCGAGAACCGGGCGCGACTGGACTTCACCGGCGCGAGCGCGCCCACGGCACCCCGGCGGCCGGGGCTGACCGCCTTCGACGCCTATGACCTGGCCGATCTGGTGCCGCGCATCGACTGGACGCCGTTCTTCCAGACCTGGGATCTGCACGGCAAATACCCGGCGATCCTGGACGATGCGGTGGTGGGGGCGACGGCGCGGGGGCTGTTCGAGGACGCCCGCGCCATGCTGGACCGCATCGTGGCCGAGGGCTGGATCACCGCCCGGGCGGTGGTCGGCCTGTTCCCGGCCAATGCCGATGGTGATGATATCGAAATCCAGGGGCCGGCCGGCCCGGTGCGCGTCGCCACCCTGCGCCAGCAGATGGCGCGGGATGCTGGCGGGCGGCCCAATTTCGCCCTGGCCGATTATCTGGCGCCGAAATCCTCCGGCATCAGGGACTGGATCGGCGGCTTCGCGGTCAATGCCGGCATCGGCGTCGAGGACCGGGCCCGGGCCTATGAGGCGGCGGGCGATGACTATTCCGCGATCATGCTGAAGGCCTTGGCCGACCGGCTGGCCGAAGCCTTCGCCGAACGCCTGCATGAACGGGTGCGGACCGAGATTTGGGGGTATGCGCCCGACGAGGCGTTGGACAACGAAGCCCTGATCAAGGAGGCCTATCGCGGCATCCGGCCGGCCCCGGGCTATCCCGCCTGCCCGGACCACAGCCAGAAGCGGGCGCTGTTCGATCTGTTGGCGGCCGAACGCCATGCCGGCCTGATGCTGACCGAAAGCTTCGCCATGACCCCGGCGGCGGCGGTCAGCGGGTTTTACTTCGCCCATCCCGACGCGCGCTACTTCGGCGTCGGCCGGATCGGTCGGGACCAGGTGGTTGCCTATGCCGACCGGCTGGGCATCCCGCTGGCGCTGGCCGAACGGCATCTGGCGCCCAATCTGGGCTATGAGCCGGCCCCGGACCGCCGGGCCGCCTGATCCCTTTTTGATGGGTCCCCCTGGTCGGTGCCGGCCAGGTCTGCTACCGATTCC
>CAYNRD010000617.1:0-1648 GCA_964399515.1 uncultured Mycobacteriaceae bacterium
CGTGGGCCAGGGCCCGTTCCGCGGCCCGGTAGCGCCCGTCGATGGAGGCCCACCAGCTGGACGCGGTGATCCGGTCATGCAGGCGCAACCGGTCATCCAGCATCAGGGCCAGGCGGCGTAGGGGCGTCGCCAACAGCCGCCGCATGACCCGCGCCCACAGTTTAGAGTAATCTTTGTTGTAAGGGCAGACCCGAATGCAATTGGCGCAATCGGTGCCCCGCGACACCCAGAACTTGAAGCACTTCTCCCCGGGGGTGGTCCATTTGCGGATGCCCTGGATGTTGGAGCGGTTGAAGGTGTAGGTGCTGGGCGCACCATGGTCGATCGCCTGGGGCGGGCAGTTGTTCGCGCAGCGCCGGCAGATCTCGCAGGTCTTCTCCACCCCAAACGACACCGGCCGGTCGAAGGCCAGCGGCATGTTGGTCAGGATACGGCCGAACCGGATCCGGGGGCCGTACTCCTTCGTGATGCACAGGCCGTTGCGCCCGTACTCTCCCAAGCCCGCCTGGATGGCATACGGGATCGCCAGATTGGTGTCGTTCTGGGTCGCGACCGCGATGTAGCCCAGGCTGCGGATGTATTGGGCCAAGGCCAGCAGCGTCACCGCGTCCTCGGCATAGCCGGCGGCGGGCCCGGTGCTGGCGGTGGCGGATGGAGACATGCGGATGACATCGAAATCCATCGCCTTGCCCAGGACGATCACGCCGGTCAGCCCGTCCGGCAGGTCCACCGGCTTGGAGGCCCGGCTGCGGGCGGAGAACTTGGCGCGGTAGGTCCAGCGGGGGTCGTAGCCGGTGATGCCGACCAGATCGGCACCGTACAGCTTGGCCACCTTCTTGATCCGCCGGGCGGCCTGGCGGGGGCTGCCGATATCGGCCGGATCGACCTTCGGCGGGATATGCGCGGTGAAATCATCGGTGAAGCCGTCCCGCCGGTCCCGGTGCTTTTGCATCTCCGCGAACATTTCGGTCACCACCCATGGGCCGTTGCGCAGGGCGAAGTCCTGGGGGGTAAAGCCGTCCTCGTCCCGGACCCGCTCCTTGGGCTTCACGAAGGAGCGGAAGAACTTCATGGTCAGCGGATTGGCGAATTTCTTGTCCCAGAAGCCACGGCTGAACATGTCATCGGGCTGGTTGAACGGCTTGAAGTCGGGCGTGATCCGCACATGCCGGGAGTTCGCGAACACTTCCTCGGTTGCGGGCGGGCGAGCATCGTGCTGGAAAATCGGGGTGTCCGGGGCTGTCTGCGGGCCGTCGGGCATCTTTGCCCCCTTCCATGGTTACCGTTGTGACAATCCCAGAGACCATACCCCCAATCGCCGGGCATCGGAAGCAAGCGGGGCTCGACCGGCCATGACCGCGGGTGTGGTGATCGTCGGCGCCGGCCAGGCGGGCTATGCCTGTGCCGCCAAACTGCGCGCCCTGGGTTTAGAGGCCCCCGTGACCCTGTTGGGGGATGAGCCCGTGCTGGCCTACCAGCGCCCGCCCCTGTCCAAGGGCTATCTGAAGGGGGAGACCAGCCTGGACCAGTTGCTGTTCCGGCGGGAGGCCTGGTACGCCGAACACGGCGTCACCTGCCGGACCGGTGCGGTGGTGACCGGCATCGACCGGGCCGCGCGGGCCGTTTCCCTGGCCGACGGCGCGCCTGT
>CAYNRD010000618.1:0-1646 GCA_964399515.1 uncultured Mycobacteriaceae bacterium
CGTGCTGGCTCTGCATCGCATTGACGATGATAGCGATAAAAAGGTTGAGCACAGCAAAGCTTGTCAACACGATGAAGGGAACGAAGAAGATCCACGACCACGGAAAAATCTCCAGCGTGGGCCGAACAATGCCCATCGACCAGCTCTCCAGCGTCATGATCTGGAACAGCGTGTACATGGAGGCCCCGATCGTGCCGAACCATTCCTGCATGTCGGGGTCCGGGTGGACCCCGAACATCTTGGTCGCCAACACCGCCGAGACGTAGAACACCAGCATCAACACCGCGACCACCGACAGCATGCCCGGCACGGCACCGACCAGCGCCTGGACCACCCGGCGCATGTCCGGAACCATGGAGAACAGGCGCAAGGCCCGCAGGATCCGCAAGGCCCGCAGCACCGACAGATTGCCGCTGAACGGCGCCACCGAAATCACCACGATGATGAAATCGAACCAGTTCCAGCCACCCTTGAAGAAGCTCAACCGGTAGACGAACAGCTTCATCAACAGTTCGGCGACGAAGATCCACAGCGCGATCCGATCCAGCGCCGTCAGCACCGGCCCCGCCACGGCCATGGCCGTCTGGCTGGTCTCCAGGCCCAAGGTCACGGCGTTGATGGCGATCACCACCGCGATGGCGGTGTTGAACCATGGGTGTTCGATGAAGGCGCGCAGGCGGTCGGTCACGGACATGGAAACGGCCCAAAACAATGCCGGGGAACCCGTCTCCTATACGGGGCTCGGCGCCCCCGCGAAAGGGTCGCACCGTCTTCACCAGCGGGTGAATTGAGCGGATCACGGAGTTGAGTCATGGTTACCCAGACGTTAACAGCGGCCTGGAGGCGCCCGCGTCATGGGGACGAAGGCGTTGATGTTGAGCAGCTTGCTGCTGGCCGGGGCGTGCGTGTCCGCCCCGACCCCGCCGCCGGGCGCGGTCCCCCTGGGCCTGCAAGCCGGTGGCGGGCCACCCCTGTGCCCGGCCTTGTCCCGGGACATCACGGTCTCCCAGCAATCCATGGACGCGATCCTGGCCGATCGCGCGGTCAGCCCAGGCGAAGTGCTCGGCGCGCTGATGGCGGTGGCCTTTGGCGGCGGGCTGGGCCTGGCCATGCTGGCGCTCCGGTCGGAGCCGCTGTCCGAACAATACCGGGTGGAAAAGGCCCGCTACGACCAGTTGCTGGGTGTGCTGGACGAAAGCGATTGCGACCACATCATCGCCGCCCCCTACCCAAGCCTTGCCGAAGCCTTCCCCGGCACCACTTCCGCCCGCCCCGCCCTGGACCGGCACCGCCGCCTGGCCCTGTTGCGCCAGCGCGCCGCCGCCCGCAGCGTCAAGGCGCGTTGGATCGCCGGGCGCTGACGCCACCGGCTGGCGGCATCGGGTTAGCGGGCGCTGGCCCCGTCCTTGATGAAGGTGCCGGCGTCCAGATCCCGCATGGCCTGGGCCAGTTCTTCCCGTGTGTTCATGACGATCGGCCCGTGCCAGGCGACCGGCTCCCGGATCGGCTGGCCCGCCACCAGCAGGAAGCGGACCCCGTCCTCTCCCGCGGTGACCTGGACCGTATCGCCGCTGTCGAACCGGACCAGGGTCCGATTGCCGCTGTGATCGGTCAGGTGCAACTCCTGGCCTCGATACTCCTTTTCC
>CAYNRD010000619.1:0-1646 GCA_964399515.1 uncultured Mycobacteriaceae bacterium
ACGGCGCTTCTCGGCCGCCCGGCCGAGTGGCCGCCGCTGGGGCACTGGGCGCACGGATGGCTGTGAACACCGGGCATTCATCCGCGGAGGGGCGGGGCCACGCTGCGCAACTCCCCAGGCCTGGGAACGGTCGAGTTGATGGGTTTTGCCTCACCCAGGTGTTTCCAGGTGCGCCACCGCCCCGGCCCAACGACGAAACCCTTCACGGATCGATCTCCGTTCGAGCCGCGCGTTACTGCCGACCGTTCGTTCTAGCGAACGGCTTTGGATGGACGGCGTTTGCTCCCTGTGACATCACATTGGTGTGGAACGGGTTCTCAACCTATTATTGGGCAGCCGACCGGGGAGGGTGGTTGCCGTTGGATCACCTTCCAGCACCCCGAATTCCCGATCTTCCGGCGGATATCAGCCCGCCACCTTGGCTGGTCGGCACCGGTCGCGAGGTCGGCGTCGTTCAAATCTGGCCCGGGCTGGTCGCCCAATCGCCCGAGGATTGGGTTCTCGGGGTTCGCCCGGTGATCAACCGATCCCAGGACTTGGGGATCGAGCCGTTGGACGGCATCATCGAGACGGATCGTAGGCACGGCCCGCTGTTGATGGAGTTCGCGCGGAAGCGGATCGGCGCGCCGATTATCATTCCGAAGGGCAGTCCGCTCGTCTCGCTGGTGCCGATCCACCGGGACGCGATCAGGATGTCCGGGGCCGATCGGTCCAAGATCCGGTTCGGTGCCGAGCACATGACCGACGCGGACTGGGATGGCCTTAGGCAGGCAATCTCCCTGCATGACCCGGCCCGGCCCGGGGGCTATGCCCGGGCCATGCGCACACTTGACACGTCCCGTAACGGTTAGGGCGCGACGCAGGTGACCGATGCACGACCGGCCGGTTCCAACGCAGCCTTGATTGACCAACTGGCCCAAGCGGCCCTGTCGCCCGACCATGCCGCGCGACTGGTGATGGATCCGGACCGGGCATTGACGGAAGCCGGTGGTGCCGTCCTGGGTGCGCAATGGGCCGCGAAACCGTCGCGGATCGTGCGCGACCCACAATCCTGGGCGCCGTTTGGCGCCGGTGTTTGGCCGCACCCTGGGGTGCAAGCCGCGGCGTCTGGGCAGGCCGTGCCACCATCGCACGCCGCGCCAGGGACCGAAGCCCGACCCAATCTGCTGGTCCTTGGCACCGGCATCAGCATGGCCGGGCAGATGACCCTTGAGACACTCGGGCTCTTGCGGGTCGCTGATCGTATTTTCCATGCGGCCATCGACCCGTCGCTGGAGCAAGCGCTGCGTTCGCTCTGCGGTGATCGTTACCGTGGCGTCGCCCATCACTTCAGACCGGGAGAGGCCCGGTCCCGGGGCTTCCAGGAGATCTTGGATCTGGTCCTGGCCGACGCATCGACCGACCGGCTGGTGGCTCTGGTGGTGGAAGGCAATCCCGGGCTGTGCAAGGGCATGTCCCAGGAGGCCGTGCGCCGGGCCCGGGCCAAGGGGCTGGTAGCGCGGATAGCGCCGGGTGTGTCCACGCTGGACTGTCTGTTCGCCGACCTTGGCCACGATCTCGCCCTAACGGGTTTCGCCTGTTACGAGGCGACGCAGTTCGTGACCCAGTTCCGGGTCGTAGACCCCTGCTGCACCAATATCTTTCTG
>CAYNRD010000620.1:0-1634 GCA_964399515.1 uncultured Mycobacteriaceae bacterium
CCGGCGGCGACCCCGCCAGTGCCGCCGGGGCCGGCGGCGACCCCGCCAGTGCCGCCGGGGCCGGCGGCGACCCCGCCCTGGCCAAGGCCCGCCTGCGCGCCGAGGCGAAACTGGTCCGGGCGCAAGCGTGCCAGCGCCTGGCCGCCAGCGCCGCGCACACGGTCGGGCAGGAGGTGCTGGCCCTGGTGACGCGCCTGGCGGCCGGCCCGGTCACGGTCGCGGGCTATCTGGCGATCAAGGACGAATTGGATACCGGGCCGACCCTGTCCGCCCTTAGGGACGCGGGCCATCAAATCGCCCTGCCCTGCGTGGTCGCCCAGGACACGCCCTTGGTCATGCGCCGCTATGAGCCGGGTGACCCGACCCGCTTGGGGCCGTTCGGGGTGATCGAGCCCGCACCGTCCCTGCCGTCCGTGGTCCCGGACGTCGTGCTGGTGCCGCTGCTGGCCTTTGACGCCCGCGGCTTCCGCCTGGGCTATGGCGCCGGGTTCTATGACCGGACATTGGACCTGTTGCGGGCCAAGGGTACCGTGACGGCGATCGGCATGGCGTTCGCGGATCAGCGGGTCGAGCGGGTGCCGACCGATGGCCATGACCAGCCGCTTGACCACATCGTCACCGAAACCGGTGTCCTGGAGGCCCGCCCATGAGGCTGGCGCTGCTGGGCGATGTGGTTGGCAAGGCCGGTCGGGACGCCGCCGTTGAGGCGATCCCGATGCTGCGCCGCCGGCTGTCCCTGGACTGTCTGGTGATCAATGGCGAGAACGCCGCCCACGGCTTCGGCATCACCCAAAAGATCACCGCCGAGCTGTTGGAGGCGGGCGCCGATTGCGTCACCACCGGCAACCATGTCTGGGACCAGCGGGAGATCATCACCGCGATCGATGGTGAGCCGCGCCTGCTGCGCCCGGCCAATTACCCGGACGGCACGCCCGGCCGGGGGGCGGCGCTGATCGCGACGCCGGCCGGCCAGCAGGTACTGGTGATCAACCTGATGGGTCGGCTGTTCATGGATGCGTTGGACGACCCGTTCGCGACCATCGACCGGCTGTTGGCCGACGTCACCTTGCCGGCCCAGGCCGACGCGGTGCTGGTGGATTTCCACGCCGAGGCCACGTCGGAGAAGATGGCCTTCGCCCATTATGTCGATGGGCGGGTGACGGCGGTGGTCGGCACCCATACCCATGTGCCGACCGCCGACGCGCAAGTTCTGCCCGGCGGCACCGCCTATCTGAGCGATCTGGGCATGTGCGGGGACTATGACAGCGTCATCGGCATGAAAAAGCAGATCTCCGTGCCCCGCTTCGCCTCCAAGCTGCCGGGGGAGCGCATGGCGCCGGCCGAAGGCCAGGCGACCGTCTGCGGGCTGTTCGTGGAAACCGACCCCGCCACCGGCCTGGCCGTCCGCGTCGCGCCGATCCGCCTGGGCGGGCGTTTGCAAACCGCCATGCCGACCGTATAAACCGGCGCACGGGTTCCAATTTCATCAGCGTTGAGACGGCCATGGCGGGTCATTCCAAATTCAAGAACATCATGCACCGCAAGGGGGCCCAGGACGCCAAGCGGGCCCGGGAATTCACCAAGCTGGCGCGGGAGATCACCGTTGCCGCCAAGCTGGGCGCTCCGGACCCGGA
>CAYNRD010000621.1:0-1630 GCA_964399515.1 uncultured Mycobacteriaceae bacterium
CGCCCCATGGCGGCTGCGCGCCGGGCATCGACCGGATCGTCATGCTGCTGGCCGATGAGCCGAACATCCGGGAGGTGATCGCCTTCCCGCTCAACCAGCGCGCCGAGGACCTGCTGATGCAGGCCCCGAACACGGTCGAGCCCGAACGGCTGAAGGAATTGTCCATCAAGCTGGACTTGCCCAAGACCCTGAAGATCGCCGGGTGACGGGACGGCCGTGACGCCGTGTCGGCGGCCCGCTCACGCCACCCGGCGGCGGGCCAGCTTGTGCTCGTAAAGTGCCGCGTCGGCGCGGCGCAGGGCGGTTTCCGTGGTGTCGTCAAAGCGCAGATGGGTGCCGCCGATGCTGGCGCGCAGGGGCAGATAGCCGCCCTGCCACGCCATCCACACAGCCCCCAGCCGGGTCGCAAGCGCCTTGGCATAGGTGCCGGGGTCGGCCAGATGCGGGGTGGCGATCAGCACGGCGAACTCATCGCCGCCCAGCCGGCCCACGGCGTCCTCGTCGCTGTAGCCCAGGCGCAGCACCCGGGCCAGTTCGCTCAGCATGGCGTCCCCGGCCAGGTGGCCCAGATTGTCGTTGACCGGCTTCAGCCCGTCCATGTCCAGCATCAGCAGCACCGGTGCCGACGTCACCCCGGCACCGGCGGCCCGCCAATCGGCGATCGCCCCGTGCAGCCGGTCCTCGAAGCCGCGCCGGTTCAAAAGGCCGGTCAACCCGTCGGTCCGGGAAAGGCGCTCCAAATGGGCGATTTGCCGGTGCTGGACCGCCAGCCGCCGTTCGGCCTCCCCCAGTAGGTCCACGGCCCGATCCAACAGCCGCGCATGCTCGGCGTCGTCCCGGCTGGCGGTCAACGCTTCGGACAGGGCGTGCAGGCGCACCGGCAGGTCGTCACCGGGGCTTTCCAGGCCAGCGACCATGGGGATCAGCTGCAAATGGGACATTTTGAACTCCGACTGCGGGGGGCTGGGATCACCACCAGCCCAAGCAAAGCCCGTGCCGTTTAAAGTTTTATCATAATTTTACCGGTTAACCCGCTGGGAAACCGCATCCTCACGCCACCCGATCCCCCGGCGTGCCGTCGGCGAAGAAGCGGTCCAGATTGTCCAGCGCCCGAAAGCCCATGGCGGTGCGGGTTTCCACCGTGCCGCTGCCCTGGTGGGGCAGCAGGAACACATTGGGCAGGGTCAGGTAATCGGGATGCAGGTTCGGCTCGCCCTCGAACACGTCCAGCCCGGCGGCGCGCAGGCGGCCGGACCGGAGGGCCGCGATCAGGTCCGGGTCCCGGACCAGGGGGCCGCGGGCGGTGTTGATCAGCAGCGCCCCCTCGGGCAGCCAGCCGATCGTCTCCTCCCGGATCAGGTGGCGGGTCTGGTCGGTCAGCGGGCAGTGCAGGGATAGAACATCCGAGACCGCGAACAGGGACCGCGGATCGGCGTGGTACCGGGCAGGCTCGGCCAGGCCCGGGGGCAAGGCATGCCGGTTGTGATAGTGGATCTCCATCCCGAACGCCCGGGCGCGGCAGGCGGTGGCCTGGCCGATCCGGCAAATGCCGACGCTGCCAAGGCGCTTGCCGCCAAGGCCCCAGCCAATCAATAGGGTCGGCATCCCGCAGCCCCAGCGGCCGCCATAA
>CAYNRD010000622.1:0-1628 GCA_964399515.1 uncultured Mycobacteriaceae bacterium
GGCCACCCGCCGGCAATACCGGCGCACGCCGTCCCAATCCAGGATCGCCAAGCCGGGGTCGGCATCCTGGTCCACATCCATTTCCATGCCGTCCAGGATTTCCAGGAACTCGTCCCGGGGCAGGTCCCAATCCCGCACCGGCGCCAGCAGCGCCAAGGCGGTCAGCCGTTGGGGCGCGCCCGCGTAAAGTTGGTCGATTTCCCGGCGCCAGGCGGCCAGCCCGGCGCGCTTCTCCGCCTCCGACCCGCCCTCGTCGGCGATGTCGTCCACCTCCCGGCAGAAGGCGTACAGGCCGAACATGGCCTGGCGGCGGGCCTTTGGCAGGACCTTCATGCCCGGGCCGAAGCTGGTGCCTGAGGCGCGGGTCACCGCCGCGACATGGGCCTGGGCGTCCGAAAGGCTGGGGCTGGCCCCCGGCGCCACGCCCGCGGGTTGGGCGACGGTCATTCCGCCCCCTTGCGCTTGCGCACCAAGGCGCCGCGATACATCAGCTGGTCGCGCTCAACCGGCTTGGCCTCGGGCTTGGGCGCGTCCTCGCCGCCGATCAGCACACCCCGATAGCGCATCTGGATGGTCCGGCGCTTGGGCGGGGGCGGCGGCCGTTTTTCGGGCAGGCCGTGGGGACGGGTCAGGATCTTGCCCCGATAGACCGCCTGCTTGCCCTTGGGGCCGGAGCCCAGGACCGCCGCCAACACCCCGCGCAGCCCGCAGACCGCGAAATCAGCCTTGGACAGCGCGACACGATGGCGGATCGGATCGCCGGTGCGCAGCAGGTAGCGCAGGCGGTCGGCCAGGGACACGATGGTCGCCGCCTCCATGGCGAAGCGCCGGTCGGCGATCGCGCGCCGCAGCGGCCGGGCCTGGTCGATCAGGGTCTCGCACCCGTCCAGGCAAAAATCGATCACCCGCCTCAGTTCGGGCGACGCCTTGGGCGCCAGCAAGGCCGCCTCGGTGATGCCTTCCTGGTCCAGCCAGTCCTGGGGCAGGTAGACCCGGTCCAGCGATCGGTAATCCTCGACGCAGTCCTGCAGATGGTTCAGCACCTGCAAGGCGTTGGACAGGGCGTCGGCGGCCGGATAGGCCTCCGGCCCCTCCCCGTGCAGGTCGACCAAAAACCGGCCCACGGGCGCCGCCGACCGGTTGCAGTAATCAATCAGCTCATCCCAGGTCCGGTAGCGGGCCTTGACCGCGTCCTGCCGGAAGGCGGAGATCAGGTCGCCCGCATGGCGCAAGGGGATATCCCGCTCCAACAACACCTCGCGCAGCCGTACCGCCTTTTCCACGCCCGGATCGGTATCCCGGCCGTTGAGGGCGTCATTCATGCGCTTCAGGCGGTCCAGCTTGTCCTTGGCGGTCAAGCCCGGATTGTCGGCGATGTCGTCGATCGCCCGGGCAAAGGCGTAATAGGTGGCCACGGCCGGGCGCAGCGGCGCGGAAATCAGGAACGAGCCGACCGGAAAGTTCTCATCCCCGGCCCCCTTGCCGGTCGGGGTCTCGATGGAACCGGGCACGGGCGCGACCGGGGGGACGCTGGGGGCTGCGGTCATGGTAGTGCGAGGCTTGCTTCCCGGGAAGGGTGGTCCGGCGTCACGCCGGGCCGTCCGGGGACAGATCGGCTTGAACCCGCC
>CAYNRD010000623.1:0-1623 GCA_964399515.1 uncultured Mycobacteriaceae bacterium
GGTCTTTAACTGGACGGCACGCAACCTTTCGGGGGTGCCCCTGCACGACTTCAACTGCGGTTTCAAAGCCTACCGTTCCTATGTCACCCGCGACCTCAAACTGTATGGGGAGATGCACCGCTTCATTCCGATCCTGGCCGACGCGGAAGGCTACCGCGTGGCAGAGGTTGTGGTTGAACACCAGCCGCGGGTCCACGGGCGCTCGAAATACGGGGCCAAGCGCCTCATCAAGGGCGCCCTGGATCTGCTCACGACGGTGGTGCTGACCCGGTTTTTGCGGCGGCCAGCCCACTTTTTCGGAGGCCTTGGCCTGCTCGTCGGGGTTTTAGGGCTGGGCATTCTCCTTTACCTGAGTGCGGGCTGGTTCCTCGGTTACAAGGGCATTGCCGAACGGCCCCTCTTTTTCTTCGGCATCCTGGGGACCCTCCTTTCCGCACAACTCCTCTCCCTCGGCCTGGTCGCGGAATTGGTCCTGCACCGGACGGTGGAACTGGAACGTGGCCAGGCCGTCGCCGAACGGATCGATTGAAACCTCCTGCCCGATGGACCGCTCCAACGAATCCGCCGACCTTTCCTGGAACCGTGTCTACTCCCCCCGGTCCGCCCTGTCCCGCCCGCGCGCGCTGGCGCTGGAGGCCTCCATCGCCACGACGCTGATGTCCGCCGAGGCCGTGGCGACCTTGATCCCCACGAATACGGAGGCCGGCACTGCCCCAGCCCTGCCCGCCGCCATGACCGAAACCGACGCCCACACCATCGCGGCGTCGGCGGCAACCCCATCACCGGGTGCCGCGCCCCACCCCGATGCCACAGCCTCCCGGTTTCCGGTGTTCTTTGAGCGGGACAGTGCGGCCTTGACGCCGGAGGCGGAACGGCTGCTGGCGACCGTCGCCCGCACCCTGTCGGCCGCCGATGAAGGCACGACGCTGCAGATCATCGCCTATGCGGCAGACGCGCCCACCGAGCGGGAGCAGCACGCCCTGGGCACCGCCCGCGCCGCTTCCGTATGGGCGGCGCTGCAATATTTCGGGTCCGAGCGGATCGGCGCCATGAAGCCCGTCATCCTGGCCGTGTCCGGCCCGCCCCACTGGGAGGCCGGCATTCCGAAAGGCCTGCATCTGCTCGGCCAGCGGGTCGATGTGGTCATGATTGAAACCCGACCCGGGGTTGTTGCGTTCAACAGCCATGGCATCCCCCACGGCCGCCATCCGAACCACGGTTGACCAGAGCGGCCGTCACCCGATCCCGGTGATGCCGCCACGCCGCGGTGTTACCGGCCGCCGCCCGCACGGGGCGGCCCATTCCCCCAAGAGAGCAAGGAGCAATCCCATGTCCGTCGCAACCCAAACCGCCGCCCCGCGCCGCACCCGCGCCCTGATTGTGGCTGGCCTGATGGCCGTCGCGGTTGTCGCCTCGGGCTGCGCTGGCCTGAACAGCACCGAACAACGCACGCTCAGCGGCGGCGCGGCCGGTGCCGCCATCGGTGCCGCCGGTACAGCCGTAACGGGTGGTTGTGTCGCTTGTGGTGCTGCCCTGGGCGGTGCGGTCGGCGCCGGCGCCGGCTTCATCTCTGACCAGTTGAACGACAATGACGGCGACTGACCGACCGGTGATCTCAAAGCC
>CAYNRD010000624.1:0-1615 GCA_964399515.1 uncultured Mycobacteriaceae bacterium
CCAACAAGTCGAAGGCGATGGATACGCGGCTTTGGTTGGATTGTAACGGGAACGTTCCGTGATAGAAATAACCCGGGAACAGCAGCAACCGGCCCAGCTTGGGTTGGATGCGGCGCACCGAAGTCGCGGCCGTGAAGCCCAGATCCTCGGGTGGGCGGCCCAGTTCGAACCACCCGGCCTCGCCGTCCCCGTCGGCGATGGCGTCTGGTAGGTCCGGGTAATACACCCCGCCCAGATACCCGTCCAAATGGATGTGCGGCAGCAGGTTGCCCTGGCCCTTCAGCAGCGTCGCCCAGGCGGTCAGACGGTACCGGTCCGGGAACGCGGTGACGAAGGGGTGGTCGCGGGTCTCCGGCGCGCGGATCACCGTGTCGATGTAGTCTGCGACGGCCTGGTCTAACTGGGGTTTCAGGGCCGCCATCGGCCCCATCTCGCCCGCCAGCAACTCCTCGGTGATGTGCAGGTGGTCGTTGTGATAGGTCGAGTGGTCGGGGTCCGGCACAGCCATGGTCGGGTGGGCGGTGACGTGCTCGGCCAAGGCGGCGTTAAAGGCCTGGGCGCTGGCCCAGCCCTCCGGTGGGTCAAGGTCGACCACGCGCACGAAGCGGTCGAAATCGAACAGGGCGGCCGCCTCCTCCTCCCGGCCCAGCTCCCGCAAGGCCAGCCCGCGCAGGGACAGCGCCTCGACCGAGCGCGGCGTCCGGTCCAACCACTGGGCCGTGGCCGCCAACAGCCCTGCCATGTCCCCCCGGGTGCGACGCAGATGGGCCAGATTGGCCAGCGGCAGCCACCAGTCCGGCTTCAGCTCCGCCGCCTTGGCATAGGCCTGGTCGGCCTTGTCCTCCCGCCCGCCCAGCGCCTCATAGGCCAGGCCCCGGTTGCGGTAGGCCGGCGCGCTGTCCGGCGCCAGCTCCAAGGTGCGGTCGATGGATTGCAAGGCCACCACCGGCTTGCCCACCTCCAGCTGCGCGCGGCCCAGCGCGTGCCAGAACGCGGCATTGCGCGGCGCGGCGCGGCAGGCGGCGGCGTGGGTCCGCTCCGCCTCCAGCCACAGGCCGGCGGCCGCTTCGGCCTTGCCCAGATGGTGCAGGGTCTCCGCATGGTCGGGCCGGGCGGCCACGCATTGGCGGTAGAACGCCACCGCCCGGTCGGGCTGGCCCTGGTTCAGGCAGATGGTGCCGGCCAGGGCCAGGGCCGGCGCGAAATCCGGCGCGATCTTATGCACCTGTTCCAGGACCGACAGGGCGTCGAACGGTTTGCCGGCCTGGCGCAACTGCTGGGCCCGGGTCATGGCGCCGGTGATGAAGGCTTGCTGGGAGAGTTTGGGGGTCGTCGGAGCTTTCATGGCAGAGGCATCAGGTCAAAGGGGATGGATACCCGGCGCCGGTCGGACTGGAACGGGACCGTGGCGTGGAACAGGTACCCGGGGAACAGCACCAATCGGCCGGGCCGGGGCTGGATGCGCCGGGTGACCGGGGGGGCCGTGAAGCCCAGATCGTCCGGCGGCCGGCCCAGCTCCAGCCAGCCGCCCTGGCTCTCGGCGTCGTCGATCGTCTCGGGCAACTCGGCGTAATACACCCCGCTCATATAGCCGTTGGGGTGAACATGGGGGTCC
>CAYNRD010000625.1:0-1614 GCA_964399515.1 uncultured Mycobacteriaceae bacterium
GGTCAGCCGCCGCCGGGGTCGCCGGGCCGGTCGGACACCCGCATCGGCACCGTGAGCGTGAACACCGAGCCTTCGCCCAAGCGGCTCTCGCAGGTGATCCGGCCGCCCAGGCTGGCCGCCAAGCGCTGGCTGATCGCCAGGCCCAGCCCGCTGCCCTCGCGCTGGGATTGGGGCTGGTCGGACACTTGGCTGAAGTCCCGGAACAGGTCGGGGATGCGGTCTTCGGCGATGCCGATGCCGGTGTCCGCGATGCTGAATTCCGCCCAGATCCGGTCCCGCGCGCGGGTGCGGCGCAGGCTGACCCGCACGGTGCCGTCATAGGTGAACTTGCACGCGTTGCCGACCAGGTTCAGCAGGATCTGGCGCAGCTTGGTCCGGTCGGTGACCATGTCCAACGGCCCGGCCGGGGGGGCGAATTCCAGCCGGACACCGTTCTTGCGGGCCAAGGGCTGGGTGATCTCCAGGACCGAGGCGGCCAGCGCCGCCGCCTCCACGGGTCCGGTTTCCAGCCGGTCGCCCTCGGCCCCGGCCCGGCTTTAGTCCAGGATGCCGTTGATCACCCCCAACAGGTGCTGGCCGGCGGAACGGATCAGCTCCAACGGTTCGGTCACGTCTTGCCAATGGCGCGGCGCCCGCGGGTCCGGGTTCAGCCGGTCGTCCAGCAGGGTTTGCGCATAGCCGATGATCGCGTTCAGCGGCGTGCGCAGTTCATGGCTCATGGTCGAAAGAAAGGTGGCCTTGGCCCGGGACGCCAGTTCGGCCTGGTCCCGGGCCCGGGCTAAATCCCGTTCGGTGCGCTTGTTGCCGGAGATGTCGGTGAAGCCGATCACGATCGTGCCCGGCTCCGCCCCGGCCAGGGGGCGTGCCGCCATCAGCACCCAGGCGACGCCGCCATCGGGCCGGCGCAACTGTATCTCCCGGGGGGTTACCTCGCCGGTCTTCAGGAATTCGGCGATCGCCCAGTACTTGTCATGGGGGTTGACGAAAAAATCATCCAGGGGCGGGTCATCGGCGCCGATGCGGATGCCCAGGAAGCCGGAAGCGGCCTGGTTGGCCGCCAACACCTGATCGGTCGAAACCTGGATCACCGCGACCGGGATCGGCACCGCCTCATACACTTGGCTAAGATCGGCGACCCCCGCATCCGCCCAGGCCGTGCCGGCGCCGGTCGCCCGGTCCGCGTCGATCACCTTGGTCACCCAGACCAGCCGGCCGCCGCCGTCTCCATCGGGCGTTACGGAGACCCGGGCCCGCAGCACGCCGGTGTGCGCCGGGCAGGTGAAATCGAACACCTGGATGTGGTCCGGGTCCGCCTCCTCCAGCAGGTGACGGAACCGGCCTTGCTCGCCACTGTCGGCCAGCAGCGCCGGCAGGTCCGGCCCGGTGGCATCGCCGGGCACACCGAACAGCTTGGCGAATGCCGGGCTCGCGGCGACCGGCCGCCCGTCCGCGGCGAGCACCTGCACCGGGTGCGGGCAGGCGGCCACGGGCAGGGTGGCGCCCGGGGCCGGCGCGCCGGGCTCGGCCAAGGCGCTTGGGGCGGGCGCTGACAGCGAGGGCTTTGGGGCGGTCGGCGCGGGGGCGGGCTTCATGTCCAGGGGGCAACCGGGGAGG
>CAYNRD010000626.1:0-1613 GCA_964399515.1 uncultured Mycobacteriaceae bacterium
GCGCCGGCGAAGATGAACAAAAAGCTGGGCAGGAAGGTCACGTGCAGGGTCAGCGCGGCGGCGATCAGCCCGGCCGCCACCGGCGACAGGGCGCCCGGCGTGGTGAAGCCGGCGAAGAAGCCCACGAACTGGGTGACCAGGATCAGCGGCCCGGGCGTGGTCTCGGCCAGGGCCAGCCCGCGCACCATATCGGCCGGGGTCAGCCACCCCCACACCTCCACCGCCCGTTCGGCGATATAGGGCAGCACCGCGTAGGCACCGCCGAAACTGACGAAGGCGGCGGTGGTGAACAACTCGACGATGCCGGCATAGGGCTCCGCCCCCAGGACCAGCAGCACCGGCAGCACCGGCACCGACCAGGCCAACAGCCACAGCAGGAAGATCCGGGTCAGCCTCAGCGCCCAGCCGCCGGCACCGTCGGCGGCACTTTCGGCCGCGTTCGGGTCCGCATCGGCCTCGGCGCCGGCCTGGCCGAACCGGCCCAGGATCAGCCCGGCGATGGCCGCACCGGCGACCACGAAGGGGAAGTCGATGTCGGCCAGGCTGACCGCCGCCAGCGCCGCCACTGCCAGCACCACGAAGGCCGGGCCCGTCAGCGCCCGGCGCCCCAGCCGATACAGCGCCACCGCGATGATCGCGATCACGGTCGGCTGGATGCCGCTGAACACCGCCTGGATCAGCGGCACATCCCCATGGGCGGCGGCGACCCAGGCCAGAACGCCCAGCACCACCGCTCCCGGCAGGATAAACAGCAATCCCGCCGCCAGGCCGCCCCACACCCCGTGCAGCCGCCAGCCGCAATAGGTCGCCAGTTGCTGGGCCTCGGGCCCCGGCAGCAGCATGCAGAAATTCAGCGCGTTCAGAAATTTGCGCTGGTCGATCCATTGGCGCCGATCGACCAGATCCGACTGCATCATGGCGATCTGGCCGGCGGGGCCGCCAAAGCTCAAGCAGCCCAAGCGCAGCCAATAGGCCAGGGCCTGGGAAAAGCGCGGAGATGTCATGGGGGCTCCCGGGACGGCACGGACGAACGCCGGCGGCTGTAGCACAGCGGGTCCGGCTTGTGATACGGCCCGCCGTCATGCAGCTGCATCCGGTTTTCGACCCCCTTTCCTATCTGGCCGGCCGCTGGGCGATCGTCCGCCGGATTCAGGACCGGCGATCGGGCCTGTGCGGGGTCTTCACGGGCACGGCGCAGGTCCAGCCGGAAGCGTTCGGCCGTTCCTACCGGGAGGAGGGGGAGATGCGCCTGGGCGCCCATCGTGGCCAGGCGTTTCGGGAATACCGGTTTCTGCAGTGCTTGGACGGGCGGGCGGCGATCACCCATCCCGATGGCAGCCCGTTCATTGATCTGGACCTCACCCGCGGGCGCTGGGCCACGGAGCACTGGTGTGCGCCCGACCGCTACCGGGTGGTCTATGCGGTGTTGGGGGCCGATTGCTTCTTGGTCCGCTGGCGGGTCACCGGCCCCGCCAAGACCTACGTTCTGACCAGCCGATACGATCGAACGGGTTAGGACCTCTCCCTTTCGGGACGACGCCCAATCAGCCCCCAAGACCGACACCGCCCCCACCACCCACCCCCCCAAAAAAAAGGCGAAAAACCATAAGCCC
>CAYNRD010000627.1:0-1611 GCA_964399515.1 uncultured Mycobacteriaceae bacterium
GATCACGGGAACGCCGGTCCGGCGGTCCCACGGGACGGTTACCCGGTCCTTCTGCGGCACCTGCGGCACGCCGATCAGCTACGGGGACAGCACGATCGGCGGTGCGCCGGAAATCTACTTCCCGATCGGCCTTTTCGACGAGCCCCACGGGCTCAAGCCGGTCGGCCACGCATTCTGGGACGAGCGGGTGCTCGATCTCTCGCCCGACGACGGTCTGCCGCGGTTCAAGACCTTTTCCCGGCCGCGAACCGAACGACATCCCGGTGGTAAGCCACCTTGTGCCTGCGACTGAGTAACAAGAACGGAGTGACCCATGGCAACGCTCGACCGAGCCGCACGATCGGTCTTCCTGTCGGAGTTCGTGTCTGCCTTCTTCCTGAGTATGCGCTATTTCTTCCGGCCGAAGGCGACGCTCGACTACCCGTATGAAAAAGGGCCGCAGTCGCCGCGGTTTCGCGGCGAGCATGCCCTGCGCCGCTATCCCAATGGCGAGGAGCGGTGCATCGCCTGCAAGCTGTGCGAGGCGATCTGCCCGGCCCAGGCGATCACCATCGAGGCCGAGCCGCGCGCGGATGGCAGCCGCCGGACCACCCGCTACGACATCGACATGACCAAATGCATCTATTGCGGCTTCTGCCAGGAGGCCTGCCCGGTCGACGCGATCGTCGAGGGGCCGAACTTCGAATTCGCCACCGAGACGCGGGAAGAATTATTCTACAACAAGGACAAGCTGCTGGCGAACGGCGAGCGCTGGGAAGCGCAGCTCGCCGCCAACATTGCGGTGGATGCCCCCTACCGGTAAAAGCGGCATCGCCCATCCCGGGGCGGAGTCGCGCCCAATCCGTTCTTGCTCGCGGGGCCCGCCTCCGGAGCGCGCGAAGGAAATCCCATGGTCGTCCAGGCACTGGCCTTTTATCTGTTCGCGGGGCTGACCATTGCGTCCGCCGTGATGGTGATTTCCTCCCGCAATCCGGTGCATTCGGTGCTGTTCCTGATCTTGGCGTTCTTCAACGCCGCCGGGCTGTTCGTGCTGTTGGGGGCCGAGTTCCTGGCCATGATCCTGGTCGTGGTCTATGTGGGCGCGGTCGCGGTATTGTTCCTGTTCGTGGTCATGATGCTGGACGTCAATTTCGCCGAACTGCGCCAGGGCTTCCTGCAATACCTGCCGGTCGGCCTGCTGGTCGGCCTGATCCTGCTGGTGGAATTGGTGTTCGTGGTGACCAGCTTCACCTTCGGGACCGATCTGGCGGCCACGGGCCTGCCGGCGGCCGGCACCGGCGCGGTGTCCGAAGTGGACAACACCCGCGCGCTGGGCCGGATCCTGTACACCGAATACGTGTTGCTGTTCCAAACCTCCGGGCTGGTGCTGCTGGTCGCCATGGTCGGCGCCATCGTGCTGACCCTGCGCAGCCGGGCCGGGGTGCGCAAACAGGATGTCTCGGCCCAGATCGCCCGGGACCCCAAGACGGTGATGGAGGTCAAGAAAATCGACATCGGGACGGGGATCTAGGCCATGGAGATCGGGCTGGGCCATTACCTGATCGTGGCCGCCATGCTGTTCACGATCGGCATCTTCGGCATCTTCCTGAACCGGAAGAACGTCATCGTCAT
>CAYNRD010000628.1:0-1608 GCA_964399515.1 uncultured Mycobacteriaceae bacterium
GTGTTGGGACAGCCCGGCCGCGGCGATCATCTCCCGCTGCAGGTGCAAGACCGTCTCCAAGGTCTGGCTGACCGAGATCACCTCATCGTCGTCGGCCCGCTGGCTGGCCTCCGCCTTGGAATAGTCCAAGATGTCATTGACCAAATCCAACAGGTGCCGTCCGGATTCGAAGATGTCATCGGCATAGGTTTGATAGCGTCCGGGCAGCGGGCCGAACACCTGATTGCGCATCATGTCCGTAAAGCCCAGGATCGCGTTCAACGGCGTGCGGAACTCATGGCTCATATTGGCCAAGAACACGCTTTTCGCGGCGTTGGCCCGGATGAGCGCCGCGTTTTCTTCCACCAGGTCGCGCGTGACCCGGGTCATCTGGGCGCCGAATGCTTGCAGCAGGTCGCGCGCCAGGTCCAACTGCCAGGGCTGGAACGGGGCCGAACGCCCGCAACACAAGGGCCGGGCCGCGTCTTGGCGGCCGGACCCTTCGGCCGGGCGAAACCAGACCACCAGCCCGTCGTGCCGGCCGCCGACGGCCATCGCCAAGGCGCCCGCGGCGACGGCGGCATGGCGGGCCGCTTCGGGGAACGCCAGGCCCAGCCGGTCCGTGTGCCAGATCGTGGCCCCCTTGGCCCGCAGCCAGGCGGCCAAACCGGTGATCACATGGGGCGGCGGCACGGCACCGGCGGTTTGGATCCGCCCCCGGGCCAGGATGGCGATTCCCTGGCAGTCGAACAGGCGCCTGGCATGGCCCTCGCCGCCAGCCAAGGCGTCCATGAAGTCGGCGGTGTCGGCGGTCCTGCGCACCACCGCCTGCACCCGGCGGGCGGCCTCCTGCCGGTGCGCCAGCAGGGCCGTATCGACCGCATCGCGGATCCGGGCGCCAAAGCCCTCGGCCAGGCGCGCCACCGCCGACCGCACCAGCGGCGGCGGCATGTGCCGTGCTGGCTGCTCGCAGATCAAATGGCCCCAGATCCGGTCGCCGGCGGGCACGGCCAGGGTCACGGTCCGGTCCCGGCGGGCCGCCCCGCCAAGCCGGTCGATTTCGGGTGGCAAGGCCGCGACGGCCGGGTCCCGATCCTCGGCGACCGTCGCGGGCTGATCCCAGGGGTCCATGCGCACCAGGCGGGCCCGCACGCAACCGGTCATCCGGCGGGCGGCCTCCACCGTGAACGCCGCCAGCGCGTGCGGATCATGCCGGCTGGCCAGGCCGGGCAGCGCCGTTTCAATCAGATAGGCCGCCGCCCGCGCCGACCACCGATCGGGCTCGGCGTCCCTGTCGCGCGCGGGTTCCGCTGGCGGGGCCGCGGCGGGCGGCGTGGTCAACGGCCTGGGCGCCATCTGGTGTTCCCTGGATTGGCGACGGTCACAGTTATTTAGCTCCCAAAGTATCACTGGCACGGGGGGAGTCCAGTTCATTTCCCATCGCCCCGCACGCCGGTTTGCCGGTTGGCGACCCGGCGAGCGGCAACGGGATCAACGCGGTCACCCATTGTCTTGGATTGTTATGAAAATTCTCTTGCCGACCCATGAACGGTGACGGTCTTGACACAATTCGCCGATAGCTGTGTCACATCAACGCGGGCCGGGCGATGGGCCGGCCGCCATCGGAAC
>CAYNRD010000629.1:0-1607 GCA_964399515.1 uncultured Mycobacteriaceae bacterium
CGCCATGGGCTGATCCCCATGGCCAGACTCCGCGCCATGGGCTGATCCCCATGGCCAGACTCCGCGCCATGGGCTGATCCCCATGGCCAGACTCCGCGCCATGGGCTGATCCCCATGGCTGGCCGTCGCCGCGCCCGCCATCACTCTCATATCCCTACTGCTGGTAAGGCCATCATCACGCGAAGTTTCGTGGCGTGTGAGGGCGGCATCGGCGAGGGTGTCTGCCGAAATCGGTTTGAGAACAGCGCAGTGGGAGCAGCGACCATGGGACGGGCCATCACATCACACGCCGCCGCCGTGGCGGCGATCCTGGCCGGGGTGGCGCTGGCCGGCGCGGAGGCCCAGGCCAAGGTCGGCGGCACCGGCGATCCGCTGCGCACGGTCGATCCATCGCTGAGCCGCGCCCTGCCCGCGTCCGACTATGACACCCGCGGCATGACCTATGCCGATGTCGCGGCCCTGTTCTTCGGCGGCAATCCGACCAACCAATCGGCTCGAACGCTGGAGCCCCTGTTCAACAAGTACTGGCACGTCAACAGCGCCGCCTACCCGTCCCGCGGCGATGGCCAAGGCCAGACCGCCACCGGCAACCGGGCGGTGATCAGCGCCGCCGCCGATCGGGGCAGCCGCCTGGCGCAGCTGCACCTGGCGGCGTTGTCGGTGTCGGCGATGGCCGGCGGCGACCGGCGGCGCGCCGAGGACGGGGTGGAGGCTCTGATCGCGGCGTCCGGGGCTGTCCCCCTGGCGGCGCGGGATGAGGTGCGCCGGGGCCGTGGCGTCCGGTCGGCCGACCGGTACGGCCGCGCCACCGAACGGCTGCTGGCCGACCTGGCGCGGGACGCCGCATCGGCCCGCTGCGGCGCCTATGGCCAATTCCTGGCCAGTGCCGTCCTCGGCACGGTGTTGACCGGCCAGCAGATCGCCCGGGACCGGGATGCCTATTTGGCCAATTTGGCCGGTTTGGCCCAGTCCTTCCCAAATGCCGACTGCGATGTGCCGGCGACCTTCCAGAACCGCAGCGCCGATGACTTCATCGACTTCCACCGGGAGTTGGACCGGCGCGATCTGCTGGTCATGCCGATGACCGTCCAGGAGGTTGGCTCCGATTTCGCGGTGACCGCCGATGCCTGTGTGGTGGTCCGGGTCGACACGGTGCCCGCCGCCCAGTTGTGCGCGGACGGTGCGGTGGCGTTGGGCAATGTGCCGGTGGGCGCGGAACTGGCCAGCCGGTAGGCCGGCCCGGATCCCGCGGTCCCATCCTACTCCCGGCCCAGCATCCGGTCGTACAGGAAATCCGCCCAGCGCTGGGGGCGGAACGTCGCCTTGATCGCCAGCGGGTCATAGGCGTCGGTGGCGGTCCAAGCCAGCAGGTCGGCCCCGGTCCGTACGCCGGCGGCTTCGGCCAAATCGAACACGTGGTCCAGCACCCCGGCCTTGCCGGCCTTTATGTGCAGATGGCGCAGGCTCAAATGCCGGCGGGCCTGGGCAAGGGGCTGGTCCTGCACGAACAGGGCGTACAGCACAGCCGCCAGCCCGGCCCGATCCGCACCCGCCTTGCAGTGGATCAGCACCGGCTGGGCCAGGCGTTGTAACAGGTGCTGGGATTC
>CAYNRD010000630.1:0-1585 GCA_964399515.1 uncultured Mycobacteriaceae bacterium
GGCGCAGCCGGCAACGTGTTCTGGACCGGCATCCCTCTGTCGCGGATCGTCGACGCACTGGGCGGCGCTGCGGACGGTATGAACTACGTCACCGGCACCGGCGGCGAAGAGATTCCGCCCGGTCTCGACCCGCTCACGGTGATGGTGGAGCGCTCGGTGCCGATCGCGGCGCTCGAGCGCGTGATGCTTGTCTACGAGATGAACGGCGAGCCCTTACCGCTTGCCCACGGCGGCCCTGTGCGCATGGTTACCCCCGGCTACTACGGCGTGAACAACGTGAAGTACGTCAAGCGCGTGGCGCTGACCGCCGAGGAGAGCCAGGCCAAGATCCAGCAAAGCGGCTACCGCGTGCGCGACGTTGGCGTTGGCGGTGAGGCCTCCCAGCCCTCCATGTACGAGATGGTGGTGAAGTCCTGGGTCACCACGCCGATCGGCGACACCGATACCGGCAATGTTGTCATCCAAGGTGTGGCAATGGGCGGCCAAACGCCGGTGACCGGCGTGGAGGTTTCCCTCGATGGCGGGGCCACCTGGCAGGCGGCCGACATGACCGGCCCGGATCTTGGCCCCTATTCCTGGCGCCCGTTTGCGCTGGTGGCGCAGCTCGGCGCGGGAACGCACGTTATTGCAAGCCGCGCCACCAACCAGGCCGGCGATACCCAACCCAAAGACTTCCCACCCAACCATCGCGGCTATGGCCACAACGGATGGGATGCCCACGCGATCGAGCTGACCGTCTCGTGAAGCGACTGATTTTGGTGATGGCGGTGGGGCTTGCGGGCCCGGCCGCTGCGGACGACGACCTTGGCTATCGCCTGTTCACGGCCGAGGCTGTGCCGGCGTGCGGCGTCTGTCACACGCTTGCCGCTGCGGGGACCGCGGGCGCGATCGGCCCGGCGCTTGATGATCTCAAGCCCGATGTGGCGCGGGTCACGGCGGCCGTCACCGGCGGGGTCGGCGTCATGCCGGCTTATGAGGACAGCCTCACTGCCGCGCAAATCGATGCCGTGGCCAACTACGTCGCAACGGCGACCGGCGCCCAGTAGCGCCAAACCACGACACAGGAAGCCGCCACTTGGTGCCGCGGCTTCCAGTCCCCACGTGATGGTGGCGATCGGCTTGCGCCATGAACCGCCCCAGACAGCCCGTGGGGGCAGGCCAATGGCATGGCACATTCAAGCTTGGTTCATGGCAACCGTGACACACAGTGGTGTAGTGTGATGCGTACGCCCGCGCGGCGTTTTCAGTGGAGTGACACGCATGTTTCTGCCCCGCATCAAGAAGAGTGCGGCATTTGCAAGCCTTGCAGCAGCCGTGGCGTTTGCCGCGCCGACCGGGTCGGCGCTGGCATCAACGCACGGTCAACCGGCACCGTTGACGGTGACGCCCGTTGTCGGCGGCACAATCCCCGTTGCCACGGAATCAAGCCAAACTGCGGCCGAGGCTGGAGTCGTCGACGTCGCGCAGAACCGGCGCGCCCGTCGACTGCGCCGCCTTGAAGGCCGGACCGCCCGCCGAGGGCGCCGCGCAGCACGGCGCGGGTTCCGCAATGGACGCCCCGGTTGGTACCGCGGCGGACGTCGCT
>CAYNRD010000631.1:0-1585 GCA_964399515.1 uncultured Mycobacteriaceae bacterium
GGCCATGCCATCGAATGCCGGATCAATGCCGAGGACCCCCGGACCTTCATACCATCGCCCGGGCGCATCAACGGCTTTCACGCGCCGGGGGGCTTGGGCGTGCGGGTCGATTCGGCCATCTATGACGGCTACGTGGTGCCGCCCTATTACGACAGCCTGGTCGCCAAGCTGATCGTCCACGGCGCCAGCCGCAACGAATGCCTGATGCGCCTGAGGCGCTCGATCGAGGAGTTCGTCATCGACGGCATCGCCACCACCCTGCCCCTGCACCGGGAACTGATCGGCGACAGCGATTTCATCAACGGCCATTACGACATTCGCTGGCTTGAGAAAAAGCTGAGCCCGTAGCATCGTCCCCAAGGGTGAGCCCTGAAAAACGGGCCAACGCGGGATCGGTCGGATGTCCAATCGCAAGGCGGCACTCGAACTCACGCCGGAGGTGCTGATCAAGGCCTACGCCTTGGGGGTGTTCCCCATGGCGGAATCGGCGGCGTCGAACACGCTGTTATGGTTCGATCCGCCCTTGCGGGGCATTCTGCCGATCGACGGCTTCCACGTGCCACGCAGCCTGGCCAAATCCGTACGCCAGGGCCGGTTCGAGATCCGGTTCGACCATGCGTTCCAGGCGGTGATGGCGGGCTGCGCCGAGGCAACCCGCACCCGGCCCGAAACCTGGAGCAACCGCCAGATCCTGGATTTGTACGACCAGTTGTTCGAGCGGGGCCTGGCCCATTCCGTGGAATGCTGGCGGGCGGGTGCGCTGGTGGGTGGCCTTTATGGCGTGCATCTGGGTGGGGCGTTCTTCGGCGAAAGCATGTTCAGCCGGGAGCGGGACGCCAGCAAGACCGCCCTGGTCCATCTGGTCGCCCAGCTGCGGGCCGGCGGCTTCCGCCTGCTGGACACCCAGTTCGTCACCGATCACCTGGCCCGGTTCGGGGCCACGGAAATCCCCCGGCGGGACTATCGGGCCAAGCTGGAACGGGCCTTGGCCCTGCCCTGCGCCTTCGCCCCCAACCGCCACCCGGACGCGGTCGAGGACCTGCTGCGCGCCAGCCGCGACGCCGAATAGGCGGTTATCGCGCGTGGTGTTCGGCGGGCGGCCGGGGCGGGGTGACCGCCGGGATGGGCGCGGCATCCGCCGCCAGCGGGTCTTCGGCGAAGTCTTCCGGCACCTCGGGCAGCTTGGCCACGCAGTCCTTGACCGTCACGTCGAACACCGCGTGGTCGAGGGCCGAGATCGCCGGCGAGGAGGCGAACATCCAGCCGTTGAACACTCGCCGGCGCTGCTGGCCGGGGGGCGTGGCGTGGATTTCCAGGAACGCCGCGTCCTCCGGGCTTTCCTCGGGCCGGGTCGACCGGCAGGCATGCACGATGATGTCCAGGGTGCCGAAGGGCTGGGCCCGGTCCCCCACCACCACCGGCAGCAACGCGACCCGGGCCGTGACCTTGTCCAGGGCCTGGATCAGGGCGATGGGCGCGGTGACGTTCAGCGCGACCATTCGCTCGTAGTGCTCCATGGGCATGCGGCGCATCGAAGTGAAGGCGGCCCACGCGGCGTTGTTGAACAGCACATCGACCGGGCCGA
>CAYNRD010000632.1:0-1584 GCA_964399515.1 uncultured Mycobacteriaceae bacterium
CACTCAACAGGCGCCGAACCGCCTTGGCGTAGGCGCGCTGGTCCTCGATCAGCGAGCCCAGCCCGTCCAAGCCGGCCCCCAGCTTGGCATCCAGGAACGGCTTCCAATGGCCGACCACCTTGTCGGTGAAGCCGGGCGCCTCGGTGCCCGTGATCGCGGCCCGGGCCAGGACGCCGATCGCCTCGGACAGGGGCGCTTGTTCCTTATGCTCGATATGCTCCAATCCCTGGCGGCGATAGCTCTCCCGTAAGGCGGCGGTCAGGTTGGTGGCGCAGCCGGGCATCTGGCGGATGCCGACCAGCTCGCACCGGGCCTGCTCCAACTGGTCGAAGATCGCCCGCGCGGTCTCGTCGGGCGGGCTGGATTTGGCGTGCAAGCCGGAATCATGGTGGCGCAAGCGCAGGGCGACGGCGTCCGACGCCCCGCGCAGGCGCGCCAGATCCTCGCCGGTCAGACTGCGCGGCGGCGCCGGCAGCCGGGCGCGGGTGCCGGACACGCCCGGTGGCTCGGCCCCGTAGCTGACCGTCACCTCGGCGTTTTCCGCCATGGCGCGCAGGCAGCCGGCGGTGGCGCGCTTGTACAGTTCGGCTTCGGACTCGTCGGACGGGGCCATGGCGCCGTTACCGCGACAGGGTGACCTTGGCGCCGTCGATGGGCAAATCCGCGCCGAAGCACCGTTGGTAGTATTCCGCGACCACCGGCCGTTCCACCTCATCGCATTTGTTCAGGAAGGTGGCCCGGAAGGCGAAGCCGATATCGCCGCCGAAAATCCGGGCGTTCTCGGCCCAGGTGATCACCGTGCGCGGGGACATCACCGTGGAGATGTCGCCGGCCATGAAGCCGGACCGGGTCAGATCGGCCAGGCGCACCATGGCCGCCACGGTTTCCCGCCCCTCGGCGGTGTCATAGTCGGGCATCTTGGCCAGCACGATCGCGCATTCGGCGGCGTCGGTGCCGATGCTCCAGAGCAGCGTGCCGGGCTCGGCACCATCGCTGGCGACGGTCAGGCAGCGCTCGAAGGGATCGAGCTCGGGGGTGACCGCGAACGGGCGGAACAGGGGCGGAAAGACCGGCCTCTCGTCGTTCATCCGCGCGGGCTGGTCCGGAACCGCTCGTCGGCCCGTAGCGCTCGACGTGTCAACTTCAGGTCTCCACTGCTGACGGCGCCCTATTGATAGCCGCAAGCCCGGCCCTTCCGGAAGACCCTACTGTGCAAACCCCTAAGCGACCGCAGGCACCGGCGGCCGACCGACCCGAAACGCCTCGGCGAGGACGGGCGCGATTCGGCGCCAGGCGAACGACGAGAACGGCGTGCCGTGGATCACGACCAGGGGGTCACCCCGACCCATGACGTCCCAGGCGACCGCGCCATGGGCCGTCTCGAAGCGGCGCTCGAGGGTCCACGCCATCGTTTCTCTCCGGCGACTGAGGGGCGCGTCAGGCGCGGGCACAGCCCGGCTCCGGCCGGTCTCGGCGGCGGCGCGAACCGCTGGCCCGGCGGGCCAGCGCCTTCGTCGACCGGACCAGCCAACGGACGAGTCGGAGGACGGCTTGGGATCTGGCACGGGCCCTTGGGGCTTGCAG
>CAYNRD010000633.1:0-1583 GCA_964399515.1 uncultured Mycobacteriaceae bacterium
GTGCGCCTGACCATGGGCGGCGAGCCGACCTTCGTCTCGGCGACCGACCGGGATGCCGGCGAATGGACCGTCGAGGCCGTGGGGCCGACCAAGCGCCACTTCGCCGATAGCTTGGCGCGGCGCCTGCGCGACCGGTTCGCGCCCGGCGGCCTGCTGACCCACGGCCAGGGCAAATGGTACCCGGGCGAGCAGCTGCCGCGCTGGGCGTTCGGCATCGTCTGGCGGACCGACGGCAAGCCCCTGTGGTCCAACCCCGATCTGATCGCCAAGGAATATCCGGGTGCCCCCGCCAGCGTCGCGGCGGCGGAGCGGCTGAGTGCCACTTTGGCGGTGTCCCTGGGCCTGAGCGCGGAGTTCGTGCAGCCGGTCTATGAGGATCCGGGCGCCCATGTCCAGGCCGAAGCCGACTTGCCGGACAATCTGGTGCCGGGGGATGAGCGGCTGGAAGACCCGATGGAGCGGGCGCGCATGGCCCGCATCTTCGAGCGGGGCCTGGCGAAGCCGACCGGCTTCGTCCTGCCCTTGCAGCCGGCCCAGGCGGACGGGTCCCAAGCCGGGCGCAGCGTGCGCTGGATGTCGGAGATTTGGCGCACCCGCCGCTCCCGGCTCAGCCTGGTGCCCGGGGACAGCCCGGCTGGCTTCCGGCTGCCGATCAAGTCCCTGCCCTGGGTCCCCTCGGCCAGCTACCCGTTCATCCAGGATGTCGATCCGTTTGAGCAGCGCGGTGCGCTGCCCGACGTGGCCATCCAGCGGCAATCCCGGTTCAAGGCGCGGGTGGTGGTGCCGCCGCCCCCGGGTGTGGAGGATGCCGCCGAGCGGGAGATCGAATTGGAGGCGGCACCGCCCGGTTACACCGGGCTGGTGCGCACCGCCCTGGTGGTCGAGCCCCGGGATGGTCACCTGAATGTGTTCTTGCCGCCGACCGGCTCCGCCGAAGCGTTCGTGGAACTGATCGCCGCCATCGAGCAGGTGGCCGTGGCTTTGGGACAGCCGGTGCGGATCGAAGGCTACCCCCCGCCCCGGGACCCGCGCTTTTTCGACATCAAGGTAACCCCCGACCCGGGCGTGATCGAGATCAACATCCACCCGTCGTCCAATTGGGCGGATCTGCGGGACAAGACCAAGGCTTTGTATGAGGAGGCGCGGGCCTGCGGGCTGGATGCCTCGGGCTTTCAGATCGATGGGCGGCCGACCGGCTCCGGCGGCGGCGCCCATGTCACGGTCGGCGGCCGGTCCGCGCCGGACAGCCCGTTCCTGCGCCGACCGGATGTCTTGGCCTCCCTGATCCGGTTCTGGCAGCACCACCCCAGCCTCAGCTACCTGTTCTCGGGCCTGTTCATCGGCCCGACCAGCCAGGCCCCCCGCCTGGACGAGGCGCGGGGCGACCAGGTCTACGAGGTGGAGCTGGCGCTGCGGCAGCTGCCGCAAAAGGGCATCACCGGCTTCCCGCCCTGGCTGGTCGATCGGGTGCTGCGGAACCTGTTGGTCGATGTCACCGGCAACCCACACCGGGCCGAGATCTGCATCGACAAGCTGTATTCGCCGGATGGGCCGGCGGGCCGGCTGGGCCTGGTGGAGTTCCG
>CAYNRD010000634.1:0-242 GCA_964399515.1 uncultured Mycobacteriaceae bacterium
CGTGACCGAGGCCATGGCGGGCAGCCGGGAGGAGACCTTCGGCCCGGGCGCCCCCATCTACCGCTTCGAGGACGAGGATGACGCCATCCGCCAGGCCAACGCCACCGAGTTCGGCCTGGCGGCCTATTTCTTCACCCGCGATTACCAGCGGATGTTCCGCACCGCCGAGGCGCTGGAATACGGCTTCGTCGGCATGAACACCGGCATCATCTCCACCGAGGTGGCCCCCTTCGGCGGCGTGA
>CAYNRD010000634.1:252-1579 GCA_964399515.1 uncultured Mycobacteriaceae bacterium
TCCCACCACGGCATCGAAGAGTTCCTGGAGGTGAAATATTTGTGCGTGGGCGGCGTCTGAGCGGACGCGATCGCCCGCAACCCCGGGCCCCGACCAACTTTTTTGACCGGAGCCACTTTTAAATCCGCCCGTGCTTCGGTAAACCGTTATCCAGTTTCAAACGATATTAGTTTTGGGATTCGGGATCGGTGGATTTTTGCAACCTCTTGACGAGGGCCCGGCGCGGAGGTCCGCTCGGCGGTGTGATCGCGGCCCTGGTGTCCTTGGTCGGCGTCACGCCCCTGGCGGCCGCGCAAGACGCCGTCGCCATTGGTCCCGGCAGCGTGTCGGCGCCGGCCCAGGCGCGCATCGTCGCCGGCCAGGGCATGTCCCCCTTCGCGGACGCCGAACTGCCCCGGGGCGGCATGCTGGCCGAAGTGGTGGACGAGGCGTTCGCGCTGGCCGGAACGCCGGTGGCCATCGCCCATGAGCCGATGAAGCGGGGCCTGGGCATGACCGAGCGCGGCCTGTTCGCCGCCGCGTTTCCGTTCCTGCCGGCCGAACCGGACCCCACGACTTTCCAGCGGTCCGACCCCCTCTACTCCATCGCGCATAAGGTGTTCGTCGATCGGGCCAGCGGCCTGACCGCCGCCGGGTTGCATGACCTGGACGGCCACAGCATTTGCCTGGTCGATGGGGTCGCGGTTCCCGACCGGGTCCTGCGCCGAATTGAAGAGCACCAATACCGGGTCCGGTCCCACCGCCGGGCGGAGGACTGCGTGCGCTCGGTCCGGGACGGTCGGTCGGATTTCGTGGTCATGGACGACGCGCAGCTGGTCATGGCGGCGCGCTACGCTTCCGTGCCGCCAGACAGGTTCCAGAGCCTGTTCACGGTCGGCGCCTCGTCGCTGTACCTGTTCGCGCCGCGCACACGGGCCGGGCATGCGGCGATTCAAGCCTTGAATGATGGGCTGGAGCGGCTGCGCCGGTCGGGACGCTATGATGAGATCGTCATCCGGCACCTGTCCGGGATGTGACGGGCGCGTTGGCCCGCCGGTCGGGCCGGCCCGTGGCGCCGATCACATCGCGATTGATCCCATCGGCGCTTTGTAACCGGGCTGTGCCATCCCCATATCCCGGGATGGCCTTATTTGCCCAAATTCAAGACAACACCGACCATCGAAGGGGGGGGCTCGCCATGTCCCAGTACGACTTTGACCTGTTCGTGATCGGCGCCGGCTCCGGCGGCGTGCGCGCGGCCCGGATTTCCGCCGGCCACGGGGCCCGGGTAGCGGTGTGTGAGGACATGTTCCTGGGCGGCACCTGCGTCAATGTCGGCTGCGTGCCC
>CAYNRD010000635.1:0-1579 GCA_964399515.1 uncultured Mycobacteriaceae bacterium
CGACGACATTGATCACCGTGATCAGGATGCCCGCATTGGCGTCACCGCGCACGATTTTGGAGGCACCGTCCATGGGCCCCATGAATTCGCTTTCGGTCTGCAACTCCTTGCGGCGCTCCCGGGCTTCCTTCTCATCGATCATGCCGGCGGACAGATCGGCGTCGATCGCGAGCTGCTTGCCGGGGAGGGCGTCCAGAGTCAACCGGGCCGCCACCTCGGCGATCCGGCCGGAGCCCTTGGTGATCACCATGAAGTTCACGATCACCAGGATGGTGAACACGATGATCCCGATGATGAAATTGCCCTGCATGATAAAGCCGCCGAAGGCCTGGATCACCTGACCGGCGGCATCGGTGCCGTTGTGGCCTTCGGACAGGATCAATCGGGTCGAGGCCAAATTCAGCGCCAGCCGCAGCATGGTCGCCATCAGCAGGATGGTCGGGAAGGAGGTGAGCTCCATGGGCTTGCCCAGGAAGATCACCGTCATCAACACCATGACCGAGAAGGTCATCGACACCGCCAGGCCGATATCCAACACCCAGGTCGGCATCGGCAGGATCAGGATCACCAGCAGGATGACGATGCCGACCGCAAGCCCGACATCGGACCGCCCGGACATGGTCTTGGCCAGGGTGTGGAACATCCCGACCGGGTTGAAGCCGCCGCCCTGGGTGTTGCCGCCGCCGTCGCCGGGGGCGGAGGGGACCGGGGAATTGCTGCTGGTGTCGCTCATGGCCGGTCGGGGGGACAGAGGGGTGTGAGAGGGTCCAACCTACATCGGAACCGGGCTTAAATCATCGCCCGTTCAGCATCGCCGGGCGGCGGCACCGAAATCCCTTCGTCGGAATACTGCTTCAACTTGTTGCGCAAGGTCCGGATCGAAATGCCCAGGATGTTGGCGGCGTGGGTCCGGTTGCCGAGCGTGTGCTGCAGGGTGTCCAGGATCAAATCCCGCTCCACCTGGGCCACCGTGCGGCCAACCAGCGAGCCCGCCGACCCGACCCCAAGGCCGATTTCGCCGGCGGTGACCGGCTCCGCGGTGACAAGCGCCGCCGGGTCGGGCGCGTCGGGCTGTTCGGGTTTCTGTCCGGTCAGCAGGATAGCGTCGGGCTCGATGGTCTGGCCGGTGGCCAACAGCACGGCCCGGTGCATGGTGTTCTCCAACTCCCGGACATTGCCCTTCCAGTGATGGCCGTTCAGCTTCTCCAGCCCGGCATCGGACAGGCGTTTTTCCGGCATGCCATTGGCCTCCGCGTATTTTTTGGCGAAATGCTCGGCGAGCAGGGCGATGTCCAGCGGCCGGGCCCGCAAGGGCGGCAGTTCGATGTTCATGACGTTCAGGCGGAAATACAGGTCCTCCCGGAAGTCGCCGTCGGCGACCGCCTGGTCCAGGTCCCGGTTGGAGGTGGCGATCAGCCGCACATCGACCCGCACCGGGCTGGAGCCGCCGACCCGGTCGATTTCGCGCTCTTGGATGGCGCGCAGCAGCTTGGCCTGCAGCCGGGCGTCCATCTCGGAAATTTCGTCGAGGAGGAGGGTGCCCCCGTCGGCTTCCTCGAACTTGCCGATCCGGCGCGCC
>CAYNRD010000636.1:0-1573 GCA_964399515.1 uncultured Mycobacteriaceae bacterium
CACGGTCACGGTCTTGCCCAGCCGTTCGGCCAGGGCCTTGCAGGCTTCGAACGCCGCGTCGCCGGTCTGGATGCCGCGGATGATTTCCACCAGCGGCATGCGCGGCACCGGGTTCATGAAATGCATGCCGACAAAACGCTCGGCCCGGTCGGTGGCCGCCGCCATGCGGGTGATCGACAGCGACGAGGTATTGGTGGCGACAAACGCGTCCGGCTTCAGATGCGGGCACAACAGCCGGTAGATGCCGCGCTTGGTCTCCTCATCCTCGGTCGCCGCTTCGATCACCAGATCGGCCTGGGCGAAGGCGGCGTAATCCGTGGTAGGCTCAATCCGGGCTAGGATGTCCCGCCGGCCATCGTCGGTCAGGCGGCCCTTTTGCGCCTGCTTGGCCAAATTGGCGTCAATAGTGGCCAGCCCGCTGTCCAACGCCGCCTGGGAGACATCCAACAGCACGGCGGCCATGCCGTGTTGGGCGACGATCTGGGCGATGCCAGCCCCCATCTGGCCGGCGCCGACGATACCGATACGGTCCATGATGCGTAGCTTCCCTTTGCCAACCCCGTTCGCCAACCCGGCCCGTGGCCGATTCGGCAAGGCACCAGTTGGCGCGGGTTGGGCACGGCCGTCAAACCGATCGCGCACGCTCGGGCGCGGTCACCGGTTGGCGCCCGGCACCCACAGCACGTCGTTGGCACCCTTGTCGTTGACGTAGCGGGACAGGACGAACAGGTGGTCGGACAGGCGGTTGGCGTAGATCGGCGCCTGGTCATTGATCACCGTGTCCGCCGCCAGATCGGTGATCAGCCGCTCGGCGCGCCGGCACACGGTCCGGGCCAGGTGCAGATAGGCGGCCGCCGGGCTGCCGCCGGGCAACACGAAGCTTTTCAGGGGCGCTAGTTCGGCGTTCATGACGTCGATTTCTTTTTCCAGCCGGTCCACCTGGGCGCTGGCGATGCGCAAGGGCGGGTATTCCGGCGCGTCCTGGTGCGGGGTGCACAGATCGGCCCCCAGATCGAACAGATCGTTTTGGATCCGCATCAGCATCTGGTCGGTGGGGCCGGCGCAATGCAGCCGGGCGATGCCGATGGTGGCATTGGTCTCATCCACGGTGCCATAGGCGGCCACGCGCAAATCGGACTTGATCACCCTGCTGCCATCGCCGAGGGAGGTTTGCCCCTTGTCCCCGCCGCGGGTGTAAATACGGGTCAGTTGTACCATGGGGGTCCCTCCGCGTGTGGGGCTGATCAGGCCTGGATGGCGGCGTACAACAGCACAAACACCACCGCCCCGCCCTGCAGCAGCACCCGGGCGCGCATCAGGCGGTTGGACCGAGTGCCGGCTTGCTCCCCATCGGAGCCCAGGTTCAGCACCCCCGCCGCCATCACGGCCAGGGTGCCCAAGACGCAAAGCGCCGCCAGGATCAGGATCACTGTTGCCATCGAAGGTACATAGAGCGATAGCGGGGACAAGCCTAGTGCCAATGCCGAAGACCAGCCTTTCGCCATGCATCTGCTGACCCGCCAGGATCGTTTGCACACCGCCCAGCCCGCCGATTACATGCCATGGACCTTCG
>CAYNRD010000637.1:0-1569 GCA_964399515.1 uncultured Mycobacteriaceae bacterium
GGCTGGCAGAGCTGGAGGCGCTGGAAGCCGCGGTGGTCAGCCCGGAGCGGCCGCTGGTGGCGGGGGTGGCCGGCGCCAAGGTGTCCACGAAGCTGCCGATCCTGGAAAACCTGGTCGGCCGGGTCGATTGCCTGGTGATCGGCGGCGGCATGGCCAACACCTTCCTGGCCGCCCAGGGCCACGACGTGGGCAAGAGCCTGTGCGAACGGGCATTCGTCGATACCGCCCGCCGGATCCTGGAGGCCGCCGGGCGCGGCGGGTGTGAGATCCTGCTGCCGACCGACGCCGTGGTTGCCAAGGCCTTCCAGGCCCATGCCGAACACACGGTCTGCCCGGTGACCCAGATCGACCCCGACGGCATGATCCTGGACCTGGGGCCGAAGACGGTGGCCGCGATCGCCGACCGGGTCGATCGGGCCAAGACCGTGGTCTGGAACGGCCCACTGGGTGCATTCGAACTGGCGCCGTTCGACGCCGCCACCGTCGCCGCCGCCCGCCATGTCGCCGCGCGCAGCCGGGCCGGCCATGTGCGTTCAGTCGCCGGCGGCGGCGACACCATGGCGGCCCTGGTGCACGCCGGCGCCGCCCAGGGCTTCAGCTATGTGTCCTGCGCGGGCGGGGCGTTCCTGGAATGGCTGGAGGGCCGGGATCTGCCCGGCGTCGCCAGCCTGCGCCGGGCGGCGGAACGGGCGTGAGCGCGGCCAAGACACCCGTTGTCCTGTGCGTGCTGGATGGTTGGGGCTGGCGGGAGGAGCGGGCGAACAACGCCGTCGCCCTGGCCACCACGCCCCAGTTCGACGCCCTTTGGCAGCACTGCCCGACCGGGTTCCTGGCCACGTCCGGCGCCGATGTCGGTCTGCCACAAGGCCAGTTCGGCAATTCCGAGGTCGGGCACATGAACCTGGGCGCCGGCCGGGTGGTCATGCAGGATCTGCCGCGCATCGACCGGGCGATCGAAAGTGGGGGCCTGGCGGAGAACCCAGGGCTGGCCAAGGTGGCGTCCGCCCTCACGGCCTCGGGCGGCACCTGCCATCTGATGGGTCTGGTCTCGGACGGCGGCGTGCACGCCCACAGCCGGCACATCGCGGCCTTGGCCAAGGCACTGGCGACAGCCGGCGTGCCGGTGGCCATCCACGCCTTCACCGATGGCCGGGACACGGCCCCCCACTGCGCGGACAGCCAGTTGGCGGCCTTCCTGGCCGATCTGGACGGCTGTGCCACGGTGGCCACGGTCACCGGCCGCTTCTACGCCATGGACCGGGACCAGCGCTGGGACCGGGTCCAGGCGGCCTTCAACGCGGTGGTGGAAGGCGCGGGCGCCCACACCGCCGCCAGCGTCCAGGCGGCGATCGCCGCCGCCGCCGCCCGGGGGGTAACCGATGAGTTCATCGCGCCGACCGTGATCGGAGTCCCCCGGCCGATCCGGGATGGGGACGGCATCCTGATGGCCAATTTCCGCGCCGACCGCGCGCGGGAGATCCTGGACGCCCTGCTGATGCCCGGCTTCGACGGCTATGCCCGGGCGCGGGTGCCGGCCTTGGCCGCGGCCGGCGGCATGGTCCAGTACTC
>CAYNRD010000638.1:0-1561 GCA_964399515.1 uncultured Mycobacteriaceae bacterium
GCCACCCGGTAGGCGATGCCCCGGCAACTGCCGCCCCGGTCCAGGCCCAGGACCAGGCCGGGCCGGTCCTCGGTACCGCGGTAATGGTAGGAATAGATGCAAAAGCGCCGGTGGAAGCCGTGCAGCACGGCCTCGAACCGGTCCAGATAGTCGAACTGCGGGTTCCACATCAACGAGCCGTAGCCGAACACCCAGAGCTCCTCCCCCGGCGCCATCGGATGCACCGGGTGGCGCCACCAGTCCTCGCCGTCGTCGGGCGGGTTTTCGGGCGGGATGACGACCGGACGGGCGGTTTGGGACGGTTGGGAAGCCATATGCGCACGCTACACCGGCAAGGGCCGGCCGGTAAACTTGGCAGCCGCTGTCGGGCCGACTACGGTCGCGCCGTCCGCAACCCTGAAAAGGCCCGCCGCCATGACCCGTTTTTCGACCGCGATCGCGGCGGTGATCGCTGTGATCGCCCTGGGGTATCTGGGCCTGTGGTTCCTGATCGACCGGCAATTGGGCCGAGAGCTGGACCACTGGCGCGCCGAAGCGGAAGCCCAGGGCATGGTGGTGCAAATCGGCCTGATCGAACGGTCCGGGTTTCCGTTCCGGTTCCGGATTGACGCCACCGCCGTCGATATCACCACGCCGGAAGGGGCGATCCTGCGGTCGGACCGGGTGATCGCCCAGGCCGGTATGCTGGACATGGTGGTGCTGGTCTTGCCCTTCGGCCAGGGGAGTTTGGGCCTGACCGCCCCGGCGGGCGGGCGGCTGGTCGGACAGCCGATCGGCCTGGCGCCGCTGCCCACGGTGGCGTTCGCCCAGGGTGACGGCACCGTGCGCTTCAGCGCTGCCCGGTTCACCGGCCTGGACATGACCCTGGACGCGCTGGCGGTGGAGAGCCGGCCCCGGGTCGGTGCCATGGCCGAGACCGCCCGGGTGGCGGTCACCCGCCAGGCAGAAGGCGATACCCTGGAGTTGGGCCTGGCGCGCATCCGCCTGCCCGACCACCCGCTGACCGCCGAGGCATCGCCCCTGGGCCCGGTGGTCGAACGGGTCGATCTGCGGGCCGCGGCTAGCGGGGGGCCGCTGCCCGACCCGCCCACGGCCCCCCGCATGGCGGCCTGGCGCGATGGCGGCGGCCGGGTGGTGCTGGAGGATCTGTCGGTCGATTACGGGCCGTTGCGCCTGCGCGGCATGGGCGATCTGGGGGTGGATGGCGAGCTGCGCTGGGAAGGGGCGCTGGATGTGCGCGTCGCCGGCGTCGAGGAGACCTTGCAGGCCCTGGTCGCCGCCGGCCTGGTCGCCCCCGCCCAGGCCCTGCTGGTGACCGCGTTCACCGCCGAATTCACCGTCGAGGACGCGGCCCTGGGCGGCCCTGTGGTGCGGGCGCCGTTCCGCCTGGTCGATGGCCAGGTGTTCCTGGCCGAAATCCCCCTGGGCCGCCTGCCGCCCCCCGATTGGCCGGAGCAAGCGCCGGCCCCGTGACGGCCGCCCTCAGTCCTGCTTGGCCTCGACCACGCCGCGGCTGATGTCGCGGGTGACCCGGTAGTAGTCGGCGATCTGACCAATGGCC
>CAYNRD010000639.1:0-1560 GCA_964399515.1 uncultured Mycobacteriaceae bacterium
GCGCCGCGCCGCTCGCCGCCGAAGCGGCCGCTTCCGATCAGGAACTCGGCCCGCGGTCGCCGCCACGCCTCTCCCGGCCAACGCCGTGGCGGCCAACGCTGCCGCGGCGTGGACCAGCACATATACAACACCGGTATTCAGCAATTCCAACGACCTGGGCGTCGGGGGCGTGAACCCATGGGCACCATAGGCGCCCAGAATGACCGCCACCATACCCATAAGGCTAGCCAGAACCATACTAATTCGCGTCATCACCCATTTGATCCCACATGAATTTTAAGGTCTCTGGGGGCCAAGCCCGTCCGGCTGTCCTGCCCCGCGGGCGCGCATCGGCAAACCATCGGAGGGTATCATGTCCATTCAACAGCGCATGCGTTGGATCGTATTCGCCATCCTGGGCCTGCTGGCCCTTGCGGTCTTCGCCAATTCCAGCATCAGCAAGGGGGCCGCGTTCCACCAGTTCAATTATCTGCATCTGAAGTTCAATAACGAGCTTTCCGTGGTCTTGGATGACCTGACTGCACGGCCGCCCACCCCGACCGATCCGCGCCTGGAGGACCTGCGCACGGTGATTCGCAACGTCCGTGCCCAGCCCCAGGGCTGTCTGGATGTGGTCAATGTCGTCGATCGGGCGGTGATGTGGCTGATCGGCACCATCCACGCCTTGGAGATCTGCGCGGTCGATGTCGCCGCCGGGGACCGGGCGCTGGACACGGTCGATGCCTTCGCGGCCGGGACCCTGTCGGCCGATGCGCTGTTCCGGCGGATGGAACAGTCACAGGTGATCTTCGAGGACAGCTCGGCCCGATTCGAAGCGCCGGTGGAGGCCACGGTCACCTTCATCGTCTACGCCATGAGCCTGTCGGTGGTGGTGGTGGGCGGCCTGTTGGCCGGGATGGTGTTCCTGGGAGGCCGGCAGATCACCCGGCCGATCGGCGATCTGTCCCGTGTGACCGAGACCTTGGCCCGGGGCGACACCGACTGCACCGTGCCGCACACGGACAAACCCGATGAGCTGGGCATCCTGGCCCGGGCGGTGGACCAGTTCCGCGTCTCCCTGATCGAGAGCCGGGCCGCGGCCGAGCGGCGGGAGCGGGACCAGAAAGCCCAAGCGGAGCGGGCGGACAAGCTGGAAACCCTGGTGGCCAGCTTCGACCAGCGCATGACCGACACCCTGGCCGTGATCGACCAGGAGCTGGGGCAGGTCAGCGACGCCGCCGACACGGTCAACACCGCCACCACGGCCAGCGCCGACAGCACCTCGGCCGTGGTCGCCGCCGCCCAAAGCGCCCAAGAGAACGTGACCCTGATCGCCGCCGCCGCCAATGAGATGGCCCAGACCGTCGCCAGCATCAGCCAGCAGACCGGCGAGGCCAATGCCGTGGTCGAAACCGCCGTGACCAAGGCCCAGGAAACCGACGCCAAGGTCCAGAACCTGGCCGATCTGGCCCAATCGATCGATGACGTGATCACCGTGATCAACGACATCGCCACCCAGACCAACATGCTGGCGCTGAACGCCACCATCGAGGCGGCCCGGGCCGGCGAGGCGGGCAAGGG
>CAYNRD010000640.1:0-1558 GCA_964399515.1 uncultured Mycobacteriaceae bacterium
GGGGCCGGTGCAGGAGTCGCAACCGGCTCGGGGAGGGGCGTTACGGTCTCGGGCGGCGCCGGGTCCCGTGCTGGCGGCGCTTCCGGCTCAGGCTCGGCCGCGACCACTGCTGGCGGTGCTTCCGGTTCGGGCTCGGCCGCGACCGGCTCCGGTGGCGCCGGCTCCGGTGGCGCTGGCTCCGGGGATACCGGGTCCGGCTGTGCCGGCGCGGCTTCAGGCTCCGGCCCGGCTTCAGGCTCCGGCCCGGTCGCGGTCGGCGCGGCGGTTTGCACATCGGGCGTCGGGGCCGGCACGAGCAGCCACAGCCCCAGCCCAAGGGCCAGCAACAGAACGGCGACGGCGGCGATACGGGTCACGGTCACGGCTTTGTCCAACGCCAGGGCTGGGCCCAACGGGCCATCGGCCGACCCGGGGCCCGGCCCGGCGTCGGCGATTGGAAGATGTGGGCCGGCCACGGAGCGGCCCGAGTATAAATGACAGATACATTAAATTTAGGACCTGTCCAAAAAACAATCCGTTCAAATTCAACAATCTCCGGTGATGTGGCGGCGCTCTGGATGGGCTATGCATGCCCGGTGCTGGGCGATGGCGTCCGGCCCGACCGGGAAATGGGGTGGTGGGTTCACGGGCGATGGCGAGCATTACTTCGGTTTGCGTCTATTGCGGAGCCTCGGACGGCCATGCGGAACGCCATCGCGCCGCCGCCCGGGCGCTGGGCCGGGTCATCGCCGGCCAGGGCTGGCGGATGGTCTATGGCGGCGGCCGGGTTGGTCTGATGGGGCTGTGCGCCGATGCCTGCATCGCCGCTGGCGGCCGGGTCTTGGGCATCATCCCGGAACACTTGGCCGAGGCGGAGGTGGCGCACCCGGGCCTGGACCGGCTGCTGGTAGTCGACAGCATGCACACCAGAAAGCGGCTAATGGCCGACCGGTCTGACGCGTTCCTGGTCCTGCCCGGCGGGCTTGGTACCTTGGACGAGACCTTCGAGATTTTGACCTGGCGGCAGTTGGGCCTGCATGACAAGCCGGTGGTGCTGGTGAACATCGACGGTTTCTGGGACCCGCTGCTGGCGCTCTTGCACGCCCAGGCCGAGGCCGGCTTTCTGAAACCGGCCCATCTGCGGCTGCTCGCGGCGGTGGACCGGGTCGATGCCGTGGTCGGCGCCCTGGACCACGCGCCGGAGCCGGCACTGGCGGACACGGGCCTGTTATCGCGCAGCTAGGCTGTCCACGGGTGGCACAGCGCCGAGATTTTGGTGTACGAACAGGCAGTCTCCGCGCGCCAGGCACCCTCAGGCCCGGGCCGCCCAGTCCCCAAGGAACCCCATCATGTCAAAGATCAAAGTGGCCAAGCCGGTCGTGGAACTCGACGGCGATGAGATGCCCCGGATCATCTGGGACTTCATCAAGGAAAAGCTGATCCTGCCCTATTTGGATATCGACCTGAAATATTATGACCTGAGCGTGGAAAAACGGGACGAGACCGAGGACCAGATCACCGTCGATGCCGCCAACGCCATCAAGCGGCATGGGGTTGGCGTCAAATGCGCCACCATCAC
>CAYNRD010000641.1:0-1556 GCA_964399515.1 uncultured Mycobacteriaceae bacterium
TCACCTCGGCCTTGACCGGCACCATCTCCGGCTCGGCGGTGGCCAACACGGTCTCCACCGGGTCGGTCACCATTCCGCTGATGAAGCGGTCGGGCTTCCCGCCCCGCTTCGCCGCCGGGGTCGAGGCGGCGGCGTCCACCGGCGGCCAGCTGATGCCGCCGGTGATGGGAGCCGGCGCCTTCGCCATGGCCAGCTTCACCCAGATCCCGTATCTGGACATCATCGCGGTCGCGGCCCTGCCGGCCCTGCTGTACTTCCTGGGTGTGGCCTTCGCCGTGCGCATCCAGGCCCTCAAGCACGGCATCGTGCCGGAAGGGGACGCAGCGCCGGGGCTGGGCCAGGCGCTGCGCTCGGGCGGTTTGGTGTTCCTGATCCCGATCGCGGTCCTGATCGTCTGCCTGGTGGTGCGCTTCACGCCGACCCTGTCGGCGGGCATCGCGATCCTGTCCGTGGTCGCGGCCAGCTGGCTGACCCCAACGCCCATGGGGCCGCGGGCGATGCTGGACGCGTTGGTGCTGGGCGCGCGGACCATGGCGCCGTTGGCCGTGTTGCTGGTGGCGGTCGGGGCCGTGGTCGGCGTGATCAACACCACCGGGCTGGGGCCGACCATATCCCTGCAGATCGCCAGCTGGTCCGGCGGCAGCCTGATCATCGCCCTGGTGCTGGTGGCGGTCGCCAGCCTGATCCTGGGCATGGGGCTGCCGGTCACCGCCGCTTACATCGTGTTGGCGACCCTGTCCGCCCCGGGGTTGCGGGACATGATCCTGGAGGCAGAGCTGATCCGCACCCTCACCGAAACCGGCCTGCCGCCGATGCTGATGGCTTTGGCCAGCCTGTCTCCGGACCTCGCCCTGCCCGCCGACGGCATGGTGACGGCGGCCCAGGCGGCCGATGCCCTGGCCTTCGCCCGGGCGACGGCGCCGGACCTGGCGGCGACCCTGCAGGCGGATCTGGTGCCGGCCACGGTGGCGCTGGCGGCGCTGCTGTCCGCCCACATGATCGTGTTCTGGCTGTCCCAGGATTCCAACGTCACCCCGCCCGTCTGCCTGGCCGCCTTCGCCGCCGCGGGCATCGCCGGCTCCCGCCCGATGGCCACGGGCGTCACCGCCTGGCGGATCGCCAAGGCGCTGTACATCGTGCCGGTGCTGTTCGCGTTCACCCCGCTGTTGAGCGGGGATTGGGCGCTGGCCGTGCCGATCGCGCTGAAGGCGGCGGTGGGGCTGTACGCGCTGATCACGGCGCTGGAGGGCTATGCGGAATCGCCGCTGGGCCCGATCGGGCGGGTGCTGATGGCGGCGGCGGGCACCCTGCTGCTGTGGCCGGCCGCCGGCTTGGCGTCCCTGGTCCTGGCCTTGGCCGGGGCCGGCCTGGCCGGGGCGGTGGTCTGGTCGGCGCGGCGGGCGCTTGTGCGCGCTCCCCGGTCCCCATAGGCTCCGCCGGTCACAGCGAAAGGGTGAGCCGCCATGGAATTGAAAGGGGAGGTCCGCATCCCGGCACCGCGTCCGGTGGTTTGGGAGGGGCTGAACGATCCGGAGACGCTGAAAGCGGCGATCCCG
>CAYNRD010000642.1:0-1555 GCA_964399515.1 uncultured Mycobacteriaceae bacterium
GAGCGCCACAGCACCCCATGCCCATTTTAAGACCAAGACCGACCTGTTGGCGGCCCTGGCCGTGCGGGGCTTCGAACGCCTGCGGGACCGAACGCGACAGAGCGCGAAGGCGACGGTTGGTCCGGCGGCGAAACTGGTGGCTTTGGCCGAAGCCTACTTGGTGTTCAGCCAGGAATGCCCGGGCCTGTATCGGATCATGTTCGCGACCGGCTTCGATTTCGAGCGGTATGACGAGGTCGATAAGACCTCCCGTGCCGCCTATGCCGTCCTCCAGGCGGCGATCGCGGACCTGTTGCCGACGGCATCGGCCGATGCGCTTGATGAGCGCGCGTTGGCGGCCTGGAGCATCGTCCATGGATTTGCGTCGCTGCTGAGCCAGGGACGGATCGCGGACGATCTGGTCCCGGATCGATCGCCACGCGGCTTGGCCCGGATCGCGGCGGAGCGGATTGTGGCGGGATCGATGGCCGGTGGTGACCCGGTTTGACCCTGTCGAGGCCAAGATCGCGGATGCGGCACTGCCAATGACTGGCTGTGGGACGGACCGGTTGCGGTTGCGGGCCTGTCGCGTTCGTTCAAGACAGGGCGCGTCCGGTCCGGTCACCCTGGCGCTTCCCACCGACCCGATCCCGGAGGCAGACCCGATGCACCTGCGATACGTCATCCTGTATGTCAACAATGTCGCCAAAAGCCTGGGCTTCTACGAGCAGGCCTTCGGCCTCACGCGCCGGTTCTTGCACGAGAGCGGCGACTACGGCGAGATGACCACCGGCGAGACCAGGCTGGCGTTTTCGTCCGTCGGCCTGATGACCGCCCTGGGCAAGGCGCCCGGCCGCCCCAACCCCGGCGCGCCGACATTCGAAATCGCCTTCGAGACGGCCGATGTCGCGGCGGCCCTGGAGATCGCCCGACGGGCGGGTGCCGCGGTCCGGCAGCCGGTCCGGGAGGAGCCGTGGGGTCAGACCACGGCTTATGTCGCCGACCCGGACGGCTACCTGGTCGAGCTCTGCTCACCGGTTGCCGCTGGGTCGGGGGCGGTGGCGTAGCCCGCCTGCCCCAAGGCGGCACCGACCAGACCATCACCCCGAAGCCGCGCCGGCGTCATGCCGAACCAGATGCGCACCTCCCGGGTCATGTGGGCCTGGTCGGCAAAGCCACACTCCGCCGCCAGCGCGGCCAAGGGCAGGGCATCCACCGGCTGGGACACCAGGGCTTGGCCGACCCTGCGCACCCGCGCCAAGCGAGGCCACCGGCCGGTCCAGGCGGCCGCGATTGGTGATCAGCAGGAAGCCAATCGCCAGGCTGAGCGCCAGGATGATCGCCCAGATGCCCCGGACCGCCTCGATCCGGGTGGCGCCATAGGCGGCCTCGGCCAGATAGGAGGTGTCCAGGCGGGGCAGGATCTCCACCGCGAAGGCGTAATTGGCCGCGATCACGATCACGATCGGCGCCAGCGCCAGCCAAACCGGCGGGCGCCCGGGGGCCACGGCATGGGCGGGGCGCGCCATCTCGGCCAGGTCGAAGCCTTGGTCCTGGGCGATGGTGCGGGCCTGGG
>CAYNRD010000643.1:0-1550 GCA_964399515.1 uncultured Mycobacteriaceae bacterium
GGCGGTGCGCTGCATGCGCCAAGCCTTGGGGCAGATGGCGTCCTCCACCAATGCCAAGGTCGGCTATATCAATACCCACGGGACCTCCACCCCGGTGGGCGACATCACCGAGTTGGAGGCGGTCAAGACCGTGTTCGCGCCCCAGGCCGGCTATGACGAAACCCCGTGGCTAAGCTCGACCAAAAGCCTGACCGGACATTCCCAAGGGGCGACCGGTGCCCATGAGGCGATCTATTCCCTGTTGATGCTGGGCGAGGATTTCATCACCGCGTCTGCCAACATCGACACGCTCGACCCCGCGGCCGAGGGCACCCGCATCGCCCGGGAGCGCATCGATGGCGCCGGATTGGCCGCCGTGATGTCGAACAGTTTCGGCTTCGGCGGCACCAATTGTTCCCTGATCTTCTCAAAGCTGGATTCCTGAGCCCGTGCCCGACGACCGCCACGCTCCCGCGCCCGGGACGATGACCGTTCCGCCCGCCGCACCGCTGCTGGCCGGCAAGCGCGGCCTGGTCATGGGGGTGGCGAACGACAAGTCGATCGCCTGGGGCATCGCCCGCGCCGCCCGCGCCCATGGCGCCACCCTGGCCTTCACCTATCAGGGGGATGCGTTTGAAAAGCGGGTGCAGCCCTTGGCCGAGGCCGCCAGGTCGGACCTGGTGCTGCGCTGCGATGTCGAGGACCCGGACGACATGGCGGCGGTGTTCCAAAGCCTGAAGACGGCCTGGGGCGGCCTGGACTTCCTGGTGCACGCCATCGCCTATTCCGACAAGGAGGAGCTGAAGGGCCGGTACCTGGACACCAGCCTGGCCAATTTCGAACGGTCGTTGCGCATCTCCTGCTATTCGTTCACTGCCCTGGCGCGCCTGGCCGAACCGCTGATGTCGCCGGGCGCCAGCCTGTTGACCCTGACCTATCTGGGTGCGGAGCGGGTGGCGCCGAACTACAACGTCATGGGCGTCGCCAAGGCGGCGTTGGAAGCCAGCGTGCGCTATCTGGCCGCCGATCTGGGCCCCAGGGGCATTCGGGTCAACGCGCTGTCGGCGGGGCCGATGCGCACGCTCGCTGGCTCGGCCATCGCCGATGCCCGCTACACCTACCGCTTCACCGAGGCCAGCGCCCTGATGCGCCGGAACGTGACCCTGGAGGAGGTCGGCGGGGCGGCGGTGTTCCTGCTTTCGGATCTGGGCGGCGGCACCACGGGTGAGGTGGTGCATGTGGATGGCGGCTTCCACGCCGTCGGCGTGCCGGCCCCGCCCCGGGGGGCCACGGACTGATCCCCCTGGGGGCGGCTCCGGTCCCGCACCGCGGGCGTCACACCGCCCGGGGGTCGAGGCCCAGGGTGCTCAACGTTTCCGAGCCGGTTTCGGTGATCAGCACCTGCTCCTCCAGCTTCACGCCGACCGACCCGCCCACCCGGCCGATATAGCTTTCCACGCACACGGTCATGCCGGGCAGGAACACGCCGTCGAACCCCGCCGCGTCCCAATCGGCGAGGTCGGTCAGCATCGGGTATTCGTCGCACAACCCGATGCCGTGGATGGAGGTGG
>CAYNRD010000644.1:0-1540 GCA_964399515.1 uncultured Mycobacteriaceae bacterium
GCTCGGCCGTCCTGGTCCTCCGCCGCCTGGCGGACCTGAGCCCGGCCGTGACCGGCGGGCTCGAGCTCCGGGCCGGCGTGGGCGGCACCCTGGCGGCACCGGCGGCCACGGTTACCGCCCGCGCCCGGGATCTGACAGTGGCCGGCCAGCCGGCCGCGCAGGACGCCACGGTCACCGGCACCGATCTGACCGGCGACGCCAGGATGACCGTGACGGCGGGCGGTCGGCTGGCCGGCGCCGATCTGGCCCTAGACACGGTGATTGCCCGGCGGGACGGGGCCATCCAGGTCCGGGACCTGGTGTTGGCGGGTCTGGGCACCCGGATCGCCGGCGATGCCGCCATCGATGCCGCGGGGCTGGTCACGGGAGGGCTGACGGTCGCGGCCCCCGACCTGGCGCCGATCGGCCGCTTAGCCGGGCTGGGCTTGGCCGGGGCGGGCACCGCCACGGTGCGGCTGGCCCCGGACCAGGGCCGCCAGTCGGCCCTGGCCTCCGCCCGGATCGACGCGCTGGCCGTCGATGGCACCGCCCAGGTCACGCGCATCGACCAGTCGGCAGAAGCCGCCGATCTGCTGGGCACGCCCAGCGGCCGGCTTGACCTGGTGGCGGACCGGGCCCGGGCGGCGGGGCTGGCCTTCGACCGGCTGCGGGGCGATCTGTCCGGCGATGCCGGCCGGGTCGATATCGCGCTGCGGGCCGAGGGCGCGCCGCTGGACCTGGTGGGCGACGCCCGGGTGACCCTGGGTGACGGCCAAACCGTGCGCCTTGCCCGGTTGGACGGCACCTATCTGGGGGAGGCGTTCCGCCTGGCGGCCCCCGCCACGGTGCGCCGGCGGGGCCAGACGGTGAGCCTGGACGGGCTGCGCATCCAAGGTACAGAGGGCGAGGTGGCCCTGAATGGTCGCGCCACCCCCGCCGAACTGGCGCTGTCGGCCCGGCTGGTCCGCCTGCCCTTGCGCCTGGCGGCCCTGGCGGCCCCGGATCTGGCGCTGGCCGGCACGCTCGATGGCATGGTCGAGGTCACCGGTACCCCGGACGCCCCCCGGGCGGCGGTGACCCTGGCCGCGCGCCAGATCGGCACCCCCCAGGCCCAAGCCGCCGGCGTGCCCGCCGCCAGCCTGGACCTGGATGCCCGTTTCGGCGCCGGACGGCTGGACCTGGACGCGAGGGCCGATTTCCAAGCCGCCGGGCAAATGACCCTGGCCGGCCGGGCCACCCTGCCCCAGGGGCCGCTGGCGGCGATCGCCGAAGCCGCCGCCACGGCACCGCTTCAGGGCCGGTTGGACGGCCGGATCGACCTGGCCATGCTGGACGCGATCCTGGCCGGCAGCGGCCAGCGCCTGGACGGTGCCATCGACATCGCCGTCGCCCTGGCCGGCACCACGGCGGCGCCGGCCCTGTCGGGCCAGGTGGCCGGTGCTGGCCTGCGCTACGCCAATCTGGTCCACGGGGTGCATCTGGACCCGATCTCGGCCCTGGTGCGCTTTGACGGCGACCGGGCCGAAATCGCCCGGCTGGAGGCCGAGACCCCGGCATCGGG
>CAYNRD010000645.1:0-1533 GCA_964399515.1 uncultured Mycobacteriaceae bacterium
ACGGTAGAAGGGGCGCTTCTTGGCCCCGCCTCGGGAGAGGCGAATAACAGCGGACATGGACGTCGGTACCTTTCTCGTAGGATCTGGTGGTGTGTCTTGTTTCGGGTCGGTGTGGTGTGCCGGTCGGGCAAGCCGTGCCGGTCAGCGAAGGCCTGGCGGCATCATGCCGGGCGGCAGTTGGTCCATCATGGCCTTCATCCCGCCCTTTCCGGCCTTCTTCTGCATCTTGTTCATCCGTTTCATCATGTCGGACATCTGCTGGAACTGCTTGAGCAGCTTGTTGACGTCCTGAACAGTCGTTCCGGAACCGTTGGCGATCCGGATCTTACGCTTGGCATGGATGATCTTGGGCGTGCGCCGTTCGTCGGGGGTCATGGACGAGATGATCGCCTCTTGGCGCTTCAGCACCCGATCATCGACATTGGCGTTGGCCATTTGGTCCTTCATCTTGCCCATACCGGGCATAAGGCCCATCAGCCCTTTCATGCCACCCATCCGCCGCATCTGACGTAACTGGCTGGCCAGGTCTTCCAGATCGAACCCGCCCTTGCGGATTTTCTTGGCAAGCTTCTCCGCCTCTTCGGCTTCGACCGTTTCGGCCGCCTTTTCAACCAGGCTGACGACGTCGCCCATCCCGAGAATGCGGTTGGCGATCCGGTCGGGGTGAAACGCTTCTATTTGATCGATGCGTTCACCAACCCCGATCAGCTTGATCGGCTTACCGGTCACAGCGCGCATGGACAGGGCCGCCCCGCCACGCGCATCGCCGTCGACGCGGGTGAGGACGATGCCGGTGATCCCGACCTTCGCTTCGAAGTTCGCCGCGATCGATACGGCGTCCTGGCCGGTCATCGCATCACAGACGAGCAGCGTTTCAACCGGTTTGGCGACGTCGCGGATAGCCGCGATTTCGGCCATCAGCTCTTCATTGATGGCCAGCCGGCCGGCGGTATCCAGGATGACGACATCATAGCCTTCGCGCCGGCCCGTTTTCATCGCCCGGTCGGCGATCTCAACCGGCCTCTGCCCGGCCACGATCGGCAGCGAGGTGACACCCGCCTGCTCGGCCAGAATGGCGAGCTGCTCTTGGGCAGCAGGGCGCTGGGTGTCGAGCGCCGCCAATAGGACCTTGCGGTCGCGTTTGGCCTTCAAGAAATGGCCGATCTTGCCCGTCGTCGTCGTCTTGCCCGCGCCTTGTAGACCGACCATCAGGATCGGTACGGGCGGGGTTGCATCGAGCATCAGCTCATTCGCGGCGGCGGCCTTCGACTGGATCTTGGTGAGAGCGGCCGGCGCAAGCGGGGCGGCAGCGGGTTCTCCCAATCCCGGCAGCGGCGGTGGGCTTCCAGATAGACCACCCAGACCGGGAAGGGCCGGCGGTACCGGCTGTGCAGGGGCGCCAAGCCCCGGCAGAGCTGCCGATCCGCCTGGCTGTTCCCCGCCGGCCTCTGGGGTGTCCGCACCGTCTTCGCGCGCACCGGCCAGCGTATCGACCAGGGTGTCATGGACGATCTTGACGACCTGCTGGCCCGG
>CAYNRD010000646.1:0-1520 GCA_964399515.1 uncultured Mycobacteriaceae bacterium
TGACCTTGATCTTCTGGTCGCCGGCGGCCTTGAGGACGACGTCGAACTCGGTCTTCTCTTCCTCGGCCTCGGCGGCCTCGCCGCCGCCGGCACCCGGCACGGCCGCGACCGCGACCGGTGCCGCCGCCGAAACACCCCATTTTTCTTCCAGAAGCTTGGCCAGTTCGGCCGCTTCCAACACGGTCAGGGAGGACAACTCCTCCACCAGCTTATCAAGATCCGCCATGTCACTCTCCAACTTGGACTGGGCCCGGGCCGCGACCCGGGTGGGTTTGGGTCAAAACGAACGATCCCGGCGTTACGCCGCCTCGCCCTCTTCCTTGGAACCGTAAGCGCTGAACACCCGGGCCAGTTGGCCCGCCGGCGCCTGCAACACGCCCGCGACCTTGGTCGCCGGGGCCTGCAACACGCCGATCAGCTTGCCGCGCAGCTCGTCCAGGGACGGCAGCTTGGCCAGGGCCTGAATGCCGTCGGCATCCAGGGCCTTGTCCCCGAGCGCGCCGCCAACAATCACGAGCTTGTCGTTCTTCTTGGCGTAGTCGACCGTCGCCTTGGCGGCGGCGACCGGATCCACCGAATAGGCGATCGCGGGCGGGCCCGTCAGGCGATCGGCGATGTGCGCGAACGCGGTTCCTTCGAGGGCGATCCGGGCAAGCCGGTTCTTGGTCACACGGAATCCGGCCCCGGCTTCCCGCATTTTGCCTCTCAGCTCGGTGGTCTCGGCCACCGTCAGCCCGGTCTGGTGGGTCAGCACCACCAGTTGGGACTCCTGGAAGACTTCCTGCAGGAGTGCGACCTTCTCTTCCTTTTGTGCTCTCAGCACTGGACCGCCTCCATCACTGCGGCGGCGATGGCCCGGGCACGCCCGACCCACCGGCGCCGCCGGTTGCAAACAGGCCGAACCCCGCCCCGCCAAGGGACGCCGTCCAGCCCACCTCACCCCTGTCCCAGAAGTCCAAACCAAGCGACGCGGACCGGGCCACCACGCGGCACCCCGAACACCCGTCCAATCGGCTCAACCCCCGTCTATGCAGGCTTCTTAAGATGGGCGCGCCCATCCCCTGCAGTCTCGGACAAGGCGGACGGCCCAGCCTTGGGCCGCCCTCAGCCCCAAGCCGCCCGAGCCGGGCGCCTGGGGTGTCTCTCGCTTACGCCTCCGCGGCCAGCTGGGTCACGTCCAGCTTCACCCCCGGCCCCATGGTCGAGGACACGGTGGCCTTGCGCAGGTACTGGCCCTTGGCCCCCGACGGCTTGGCCCGCATGATTGCGGCCACGAACGCCCGGGCGTTTTCCAGCAGCTTGTCCTCGGCGAAGCTGGCCTTGCCGATGCCGGCATGGATGATGCCCGCCTTCTCGGCGCGGAACTCCACCGACCCGGCCTTGGCCGCGGCGACGGCCCCGGCCACGTCCTGGGTGACCGTGCCCAGCTTCGGGTTCGGCATCAGGCCCTTGGGCCCCAGGATCTTCCCCAGCCGGCCGACCACGGCCATCATGTCCGGCGTGGCGATGCAGCGGTCGAA
>CAYNRD010000647.1:0-1520 GCA_964399515.1 uncultured Mycobacteriaceae bacterium
CCATCGGCGGCAGCTGGGGACCGCAGGACGACGCCGAATCGATCCGCGCGCTGCATGCCGCCATCGACCGGGGTGTCAATTTCATCGACACGGCGGCCGGGTATGGCAGCGGCCATAGCGAGCGCCTGATCGGGCGGGACCCGGCCGCGTTCCATGTCGCGGCCCTGACCGCCAATACCAACGTCACCCTTCTGGCCGACCAGGCGCGGCGGTTCGGCGCGGACTGCGCGGTGATCGCCGATCCGGGCGCCTTTGGCGCCCTGAAGGACGCGCTGGCGGGCACCGGCATTGAGGCCGCCGCCGGGCCTGAGGCCGTGGTGGCGGCGGCGGGCCGCCCGGCCGATTGGGTGATGGCCGCCATTGTCGGCGCTGCCGGCCTGAAACCGACTCTGGCGGCGATCCGGCAAGGGGCCACGGTGGCCTTTGCCAACAAGGAATGCCTGGTCTGCGCCGGCCCGCTGATGACCCAGGAGGTGGCGCGCCACGGCGCCACCCTGCTGCCGGTCGACAGTGAACACAACGCCCTGTTCCAGGCCCTGGACCCCAACCACCGGGAGCATGTCGCACGGCTGATCCTGACCGCCAGCGGCGGGCCGTTCCGCGCCAAGACCCGGGATCAAATGGCGGGCATGACCGCGGCCCAGGCGGTCGCCCACCCGACCTGGTCGATGGGGGCCAAGATCTCCGTGGACAGCGCCACCATGATGAACAAGGGGCTGGAGGTGATCGCGGCGCACCACCTGTTCCCCGTGCGGCCCGATCAAATCGGCGTGGTCGTCCACCCTCAGTCAATCATTCACGGTATGGTGGAGTACGCGGACGGCTCCTGCCTCGCCCACCTTTCCAACCCCAGCATGGTGACCCCCATCGCCCACTGCCTCAACTATCCCGAGCGCGGATCGGCTCCTGTGCCGATGCTGGACCTTGTGGAGCGCGGCACGCTCACCTTTGAGGCGCCGGACGAGACCCGCTTCCCGGCGCTGCGGCTGGCGCGCGCGGCCCTGTTGTCCGGCGCGGCGGCGACGATCACACTCAACGGCGCGAACGAAATCGCCGTTGCCGCGTTCCTTGAGGAGCGGATCGGCTTTTTGGACATCGCAGCCCTCGTCGAAGCGACCATGGACACGGTCGCCGGCGAAGGCTTTGAAACACCCACAACGCTCGACGAAGTTGAGCGCATCGACCAGCGGGCGCGAGACATTGCGCTCAGCCGGGTCGGCACACTGTCAACGGCATAGCAAGCGTGCACGGTGGACGGAGCCAATTGTGGCTCGGCCAAAACACACCGAATCGGGCACGCAACGGTACAGAGTTATTGAAAGGTTAAAGTATGGAGTTGATCACCTGGCTCAGCGCCAACGTCGCAGGATACATCCTTCCGTTTTTGTTCGTGCTCGGGATCATCATCTTCGTGCACGAGATGGGGCACTTTTAGGTGGCCCGGTGGTGCGTCGTTGCGGTCGACTCGTTCTCCATTGGGTTTGGCCCCGAGATCGCAGGTTTTGACGACAAGCACGGCA
>CAYNRD010000648.1:0-1515 GCA_964399515.1 uncultured Mycobacteriaceae bacterium
AACGTCTCCGGACATGGGAAAATGTTGGTTCCGGACGAACCGAACGCGTCGATCAGTAAAGAAGCCCTTGAGTGCTTCGCCTCTGGCCGATTTGGAAGCGTGGCCGAAGTCGCACGCTTCATGACCAGCCAGCCGACAGCCCCGATATCGGCCCAGGTCAGGGTCGGGTAATTGAAGATCGACGAATACTTCATCCGGCCTTCCAGCAAGGCCTCGGTCATCTGGTCCCGGCTGATGCCCAGCGTCTCGGCCGCGCAATACAGATACAACCCATGGCCGGCCTCATCCTGGACCTTGGCCAACAGGATCGCTTTGCGGTCCAGGGTCGGCGCCCGGGTGATCCAATTGCCCTCCGGCAGTTGGCCGACGATCTCGGAATGGGCGTGCTGGCCGATCTGGCGGATCAGGGTCTTGCGGTAGGCGTCAGGCATCCAGTCCTTGGGCTCGATCTTCTCGCCCGCGTCAATGCGCTGTTGGAACGCCCGCTCCCGGTCGTCCATCTCATCCAGGGATTTGACCGCCGTCCCCGTCGATTTGACCATCTGCGCATACATGGGCTCGTCCCTCCGTTCCGATGCCGGTTTCCGGCTTAATCCACTGGCCAGCTTACGCCCGTTCGGGCCACAAGCGCAAAGATTGCCGCCACCACGGCACTAAAATTAACCGACCGTCCGGTCAGAAATAAGGCGGCGCGCCCGCCCTGGCAATGCCCTTAACCGACCGCCGTCGAGCGATTGACCAGGCCTATGCCGCAACCGTCGAAGTCCTTGATGTTTCGGGTGGCGATCACCGCGCCATGGGCTTTGGCCGTGGCCGCAATGATTGCATTCAGCGGGCTCATCGGGCGCCCACCCCGTGCACGCGCGGCGACGATTTCCGCATAAAAATGGGCCGCCGGACGATCGAAAGGCGACAGCCGGCCACCCAGGTACTCCATCAACACGATGGTCGCGGACTCCCGGATCCGAGACCGCCGTCGGCCGTCCGGAAGCGCGTTGACGCCCACGAATATTTCCGCCTCTGTTACCGTCGATACGTACAAATCCGCTGTCGCTTGGGCATCCATCCACGCCATGACGATTGGCGACGGCTCGCCGCGCATGACTTCCGAAACCACGTTGGTGTCCAAGAGGATCATTCCGAAAAATCGGGCGGCGGCCTGCTTGGCGCGCGTTCGGGGATGCCCAACTCATCCGGCTCAACCCCTCCGATCCCTTGGAACAGCGCGTGGATACGGGTGCCAAGCCCCCGTTCCGGCGGGTTGGGCCTTGCGGCCGCTTCCAGGATCGCCCGCACTTCCGCTTCCACTGAGCGGCCGTTTTCCGCCGCACGAACCCGGAGGCGCGCCTTAACCGCGTCATCAAGATTGCGAACCGTGAGTGTCGCCATCGGTCACCTCCCGCCAAGCCCCTCCCACAAACGCAACAATACGATTGACCGCAATGCTGTCGATGACCGCAAAAAATCCGGGGGTGGCGGCGGCGGAAAAGTTAAGGCAGGGTGAACACATGGGCC
>CAYNRD010000649.1:0-1509 GCA_964399515.1 uncultured Mycobacteriaceae bacterium
CGTGGTGCAGAACACCACCTTGGGCTGATCGCCGCCATTCATCTTGCGCAGGCGGCGCAGGAACTCGATGCCGTTCATCACCGGCATGTTCCAGTCCAACAGCACCGCATCGGGCATCTGCTTGGTGCAGGCATCCATGGCTTGCTGGCCGTCCTCCGCTTCGTCGCAAGAGAAGCTGAGGTCTTCCAGGATCTTTCGCGCGACCTTCCGCACGACCCGGCTGTCATCGACCACAAGGCAAGTCTTCATAGACATGTTCCCGATGCTAACACCAATGGGATCCGCGAATGCCCACTCATACGGACGCTACAGGACGCGCCCGGGAACCAACAGCCCCAAACCGGTCTTTCGGTATCTCCGGCCCGGGCACGGATCCCGACGCCCCAATCCGGGGCGGGCCGGCGCGGACCGCAGCGAGAGTGCGCCCGAACATGCCCCCGAACCGGTCGCGATTGCAAGCGGTTGTGGGGTTTGGGCGGGTGGCCCCATCCGCGCCATCCTGACCGGGTCGCGGGCATGGGCGTAGGGCCCGGGCGCGCCCGCGCGCGATCACGCTGCGCCGCGGGCCTCCGCGTACTCGTCGTCCTGGAAGTCGCGCGCCGATCCCCGCTGTTCCTGGATGATTTCGGTCAAGGTTTGGATCAGCGCGTCCCGGTCGAACTTGGCGACATAGTCAGTGAAGCCCGCCTTGCGGCCGCGGTCGAAATCGCGCTGGGTGGCATGGCTGGACAACGCCACGATCGGCGTCTCCATCCACGGCCCGCCATCGCGGACCATGATCGCGAAATCGAAGCCGTTCATGCCCGGCATTTCGATGTCGGACACGATGACGTCGAAGCTCTCGCCGCTTTCGCACAGGCTCAACGCCTCATCGGCACTTTCCACCGCGGTGACGTTGAAGCCGTGCACCCGCAACAGCGGCTGCAGCATGTTGCGGAAGAACGGGCTGTCATCGACCAGCAGGATCCGGGCGGACTCGTGGGCAACCTGGGCCGCCGGCCCCTCGCCGTCGCCGAACCAATCGGGATAGGCCTGGGTCAGGAAGTAGCCGGCGTCGATCACATCGGTGGCCTTGCCGGCGATGATGGCGCTGCCCAGGCGGCCGGAGCCGTCGGCGGCCAATTCCACGTTCAGGTCCTCATCGACGATGTCGACGATCTCGTCCACGATCAGCCCCATGGACCGGTCGCCGTCGGCGAAGACCAGGACCGGCTTGCGGGTTTCGTCCTTGGCCCGGATGCTGTCCATGGAGGTGCTGGGATCGAACGGGATCAGCGGCATCAGGCGGCCCCGATACTGCACGACGATCTGGCCGTTGGAGGTCTCGATCGACGCGGTCTCGATATCCTCCAGGCGGGCGACCAACGCCAGCGGCACGGCCTTGGGCGCGCCGCCCCCGGCCCGGAACAGCAGCAGCGACACGGTTTCCTCCCCGCGGGATTTGGTCTTGGTGACGGCCTCGTCCTCGACGCTGTCGCCCATGGTCACCTCGCCGGTCGCCGCAGCGAT
>CAYNRD010000650.1:0-1508 GCA_964399515.1 uncultured Mycobacteriaceae bacterium
ATGACCGGATGGTCGACCGGGCCTTGGGCCTGGGCGGCACCTGCACCGGCGAACACGGCGTCGGCTACGGCAAGATCGGCTTTTTGGAACAGGAATGCGGGGCCGGGGCCGTGCACATGATGCGGGCGATCAAGACCGCCCTGGACCCGCACAACCTGATGAACCCGGGCAAGGTGGTCCGCCTGTAGGCCAGCGGAGGCAGGCGGCGGCAGGCGCCGCCCAGCCCCCGTCAGGCAAAGCCAAACAACTGGGCGTTGAACTGCGCCACCGAGGACGCCGATGCCGTGGTCTCGAAAATCTCGCTCAGCTCATTGATCTGGCGCTGGGCGGTGGCCCGGTCCTGCGGGCTGTTGGCGAATTCGGCCTGCTGCTCGGTCAAGAAGTCCAGCTGGGTGGACAATTCTTCCGCCGCTTGCAGGATGAAGCCGGACACCAAAGACACCTGGCCCAAACCGGCGGCGTTGAAGGCGGAGGTGGACAGCCCACTCAGGACCGCCAGGGAATCCGAGGTCGGCCCGGTGAGATCCTCCTCGGACTGGGTCGCCTGGACCAGGAAGACATTGTTATTGTCGAACCCCGCCGACCGTTCGGCACTGGTCAGCCCGGTGGTGTTGCCGTTCAGGCTGATCACCGCGGTGTTGGCGTTGTCGGCATCCTCCTGGAAACTGAACACCAGCACGCTTTCGGTGACCACGCCGGCTTCGCCGAACCGGTCATCCTCATCGAAGGTGGTTTCGATGCTGCCGAAGCTGGCCTGCACGAAGCGCAGGCTTTCGTCCTCCAGGGCGGCCAGGAAGAACTCGTCCAAGCTTTCGACCGCACTGGCCGCCTCTTCCGAGGACAGGCCGGTGCCGACCAGCCCTTGGAACACCCGCTCCACCCCCTCCTCGAAGCTGTCTTGCAACTCCTCCGGCGTTTCGCCGGACAACAGGAAGAAGGTCGACCCCGTGGGCGTGGTGTCCAGGGAATCCGAGATCAACTCCGACTGCAGCGCGTCGTTGTCGATCGGGAAGGTCAGGAAGCTTTGTTCGGCGGGCTCGAACGAGAATGGCTGGCGCCGACCGATCTCGGTGGACGATTGAATGATGCTCAGCGAGCTCAAGCCCTCGCCGGCGACGGTCCCAATGGTCATGGCACCCCAATCCTTCGCAACGTTTGCCGGGCCCGTTTTCAAGCCCATCACCACAACGCCTGGACGCACCCTGCGCCCTGGCCTAGCCCAAACATTATGCAAGAGCGAGGCCAACGGAGAGCAGGCTGGTTACCATACTGGCCGCCCGAACGCCAGGTCGAACCGGCACCGCCGCCGGCTTTGCCCTTGACCCTGTGCGGACGGCGGGTGCACGCTATTTTAAACAATACCAGGAACAGTACAGGGCAGGAGAGCACCGGGTCGCGGCGTGGGGTGGACCCGCCCCACGGTTTGGAGCCCCCGGAACTGGAAAGAAGGAGGTCCCCCCCATGGCCCATCCCCGTCGTCGTCCCCGCGCCGTCGCCAAGGCCGCCCG